>JASHSD010000152.1 GCA_030036985.1 Bryobacteraceae bacterium | reverse complement strand
CGGCTTCCTCGTCCACGGGCTCGTACAACTCGACGTAGAAGAGCGGCGGCTGCGCTTTGGTGAAAGTGGTCGAGCCGGCGGGAATGACCTGGACACCCTGGGTGATCAGAGGCGTGCGGTCTTCGATAAGAGAAGCGTCGAGGGTGTTGGTGGCGTCGGTGGACTTGCGAATCTGATCGCTCAGGGCGAGCGCGCTGATGGCGAACGTCTTGCTCTCCCAAGCATCGATCAGGAGCGGCATTTCGAGTTTGCCGAACTTGTCGCCCGCGGTGGTGAAGGCCACTTTCAGATCGTACTGGCCCGCCGCCACGTCAAACTGGTTCTCATAGTGGAAGGGTTCCTTCTCGAAGGCTTCCATCTGTTTCTTATCCTCGAATTCCTGTTTCACGGTATCGCTGAAGCGGGCGCCAACGGAGCCGTCGTGCCTGTAGGCCATCCCGAGAATATTCATCTCGGCATGGAATTTGCCTTTCTGCTTATCGAATTTAAACGCGCTGCCGGGAATGTCCATGGCGACATTCACGCGGGCCACGTCCGGGCCCGTGTAGAAGAACGGGGTCTGCATGGAAGCCATGACGTTTCCCTGCTCATTTCCGGCTATGCGGTTCTCCAGCGCCTTCTCGGCCGGTTCGCCCTTCGTCAGCAGATCGTTCGGCTTCGCGTTGCAGTATCCCGTGCGCGCGCGCACGTCGACGCCGCCGCGTTCCACCTTGACTCTGAGCGTGTGGCAGCTGCCCGCGGCGGAATCGGGCGGAGTGTAACCGAGAAGGTAGTATTCGTTCAGCTCCTTGCCGATTCTGTCCAGGCCGCCGAACAAATCGTTGGTGTCGTGAATCACGAACCCGCCGGTGCCGTCGGCCAGCATGAACATCACGTTCTGATTGGGAGCCGTGCCCGCGGGCATTTTCGGGATCAGCGCGTTGCGGGCCTGCTGGGCCTGGTTATTCGGATTGTTCGGGTTGGTCAACGGGTTGTTGTTGTACGCGCTTCGGCCCGTCGTCGGAGACGTCGTGCCGGGGCCGCGGCCGCCGCTGCCGCTTGAAGTCCCGCTGCCACCCGTGGGACCGCCGGTGTGCCCTCCGCCGGGGGCGCTTCCGCCGCCTTTCTGAAAGAACGATAACGACCCGGGCAGGAACACCGATGAAGCCAGCAGACCGCCGGCCGTCGGGAAGAGTGAAGCGACCGGCGCGAGCACGCCGCGCGCGTCCACGGGGTAAATGGCGACGTCGGACTTGTTGCAGGCGTCGATGGTCGCCGTCGCTTCCGACATTCTTTCCGACGACAGCGGGAAGCCTCCCGTGAACAGAATCACCGTCTTGCGTCCGGGCACAGTACTCAGGTTTTTCGCCAGCGATCGCAAAGACAGCAGCAGATCCGTTGCCCCGAAGTCGCTCGCCGCCCTGTTCAGCGACGCCGGCATCGAGGCATCGCCGCCGTTCGGGTTGACCGAGCTGATTTTGGCTCCGCTCACGACCGCTTTCAGACGTTCCACATCGTCGGTGAAATTCTGCGCGATCTGGATGCCTCCCGTAAAGTTGACGATCGCCATCATCCGTTTCGGCCCGGCATTGGCGTCGATGAATTTTCCGGCGGCCTGGCGGGCCTGCGCCTGCAGGCCGATCGGCATCGTCGAATTGTCGAAGAAGAGGACGATATAGCGCGTCTGCGGCGGGGCGTTGGGATTGACGGCGCCCGCTTCAAAGGAGAAGCTCTTGATCGCCTGCTCCTTGTTGTCTTCCCAGACCTTGAAATCCTTCGCCGTAAGGTCGTGAACGTAGTTGCCCTTCTTGTCCGTCACGATGGCGTCGACGAGGACCACCTTTGTCTCCGTCTGAATAACAACCCCGGAGTCCGTGGGCGCCGCGTTCTGCTGGCCCTGCGCGAGCGCCGCCAGAAACAACGGGATCGTTCCCAGAGTCAAAATGCGTTCGGAAATCATGATGGCATTCTCCTCGTTTGGATTTTCAAAGCTTTTATGGAATCGCCACGGCGGTGTTGAGCGCCGACATCGTCTGTCCTTCCGAATCCCGCACCACCAGCCGCACGATGTAATTGCCGCTCGGAACGTCGAGGCTGGATTTCACCGTGATCCCCGACGCGGGAAGCGTATCGAGCGTCTGGTCCTTAAGCTTCATCTCGATGGTCTTCTGTGTGCCGGTGATATACTTCCCGTCCCGGTCGAAGACGCCGCCCACCACGGTCAACGTATCGTCGTTGCGGCCGTCGGCTTTCTTATAGCGGAGTTGTTTGATATCGATGCGCGCCAGAATGGACAATTTCGCTTTGTAATCGCCGGTCTTGAAATACTGCGTGTGCAGCTCCACCGGAAGTTCGCGCATTTCGTCGCGGGAGAAGAAGGCTTCCCTGATTTCCTCCGCCGCCTGCTCGGCCGGGTTGTTCAGATGCCGGCGCTCGAAGTAGCCGCGGCGCGCCTGGATCTCAAGCCCCTTTGGGTTCGTCAGACTCACCTTCAGTCTGTGATAGCTTCCGTCGAGCTTCAGATTCTGCGGCGCGAATCCCAGCACGTAAATGTATTCAGGCTGCGTGCCGACCAGTTTCAGGCCGGCGAAAAAATCGTTGTCGTCGTGGAAAAAGGCGCCGCCCGTGGCTTCGGAAAGTTCCTCCATGATGTCCATGTCGGCCAGCGCGACCTGGCGCGCATATTGGTTCTTGAGCGAGATCAGGGCGGGGTCGGAAGTGGTAGCCGCGTGCTCCGCCGTGCCGCCGGGAGTCAGAGAGTAGAGACCGCGCGCGTCGAGCGAACTGATGACTACGTTGTTGCGGATGGCGCTGTCGATCAACTCCGTCTCGTCGTATCGATGGTCGTCGACCAGGTAGAATCCGGGCGAAACCATAACGATGGTGCGGCTCCCGGGCATAGCCGACATGCGCCGGATCAGACCCTTGAGAATCAGCAGCGTATTCCGCGTATCCTGAAAACCGATTTCGAGCGCGCGCAGGCTCGCCATTCTTACCGGCGTCGCGATCATCGACTGGAGAGTCGATTGAGCTTGAGCCTGGCTGACGCCGTTGGCGGTCGCCTGGGTGGCGATTTGTTCAGCCTGAGCCGCTTCCGGGCACGCCAGGTATTCGGCATTCGCGGCCTGCAGCGCCTGTTGATCGCCGGCGTTGATGATCTTGTCGGCCTGATAGTAGCTGATGTCGGGACAATCGGCGGCTCCGCCGGGTATGGTGGGCCAGGGCTTGATTTCATTCAGCGTGGCTTCCAGCTTGTCGCGGTCGTCCGTGAAATCGAGGTAAGTATGGTTGGAAGTCGTGTAGATCGCCGCGCGCGTGCCGGGCTGGGACGATTCCCGCAACACCTTCTTCGCCGCTTCGCGCGTCTGCGCAAGGTCTCCGAAGTTCAGGTGAACGTCGTCGAAGAGCCACATGATGAAGTGCGCCGCCATCGGCTGCCCGGCGGGCGCATTGGCCGGCTTGGCCACGGGATTGCCGTTCGCGTCGGTCTCGATCGAGGAGTCGGCCAGAATCGGCGGCGCTTCCGATTTTTCCACCGAGAACTTCGCGATCGTCTGCAGCTTGCCCTTGTCGTACACCTGGAAGTCGTCCTTCTTCAGCGTGCCGACGGCGTGGCCCTGCGCGTCGCGAACGACCACGGGCACCAGCACCAGGTTCACCGCCGTGCTGAAGGTGACGGGCGCGTCTTTCTGCGTCAACTCCGCCTGCTTCGACTCCGCCGGGCTTTGGGTCTGCGGACCGGCGGACTGCGCCGCGCAAACGGCAACCGCCCAGGCGAACAGGGCCGGCGCCCGCCACGCGGGGGTACGAAAACGCATAGGTAGATTCTACTCCAGTTTTGCTGAACCCCTGTTTGAAAGCGAACTCCCGGTAAACTTGAAAAATATGCCAAATGAAACGTATGCTGTGTTCGATACCACCGAAGGCCGCTTCAAGGCGAAGCTGTTCGAGGCGGAAGCGCCCAGGACGGTGCAGAACTTTGTCGATCTCGCCGAGGGCAAAAAGACGGGCAAGCCCTTCTATGACGGCATCGTCTTTCACCGCGTGATCCCCGACTTCATGATTCAGGGCGGATGCCCGGAAGGCACCGGGCGCGGCGGACCCGGCTATAAGTTCGCCGACGAATTCCATCCTTCGCTGAAGCATTCGAAGCACGGCATTCTCTCGATGGCCAACGCCGGACCCAACACCAACGGCAGCCAGTTCTTCATCACCGTGGCGCCCACCCCTCACCTCGACAATCGCCATTCCGTCTTCGGCGAAATCGTGGAAGGCTACGACGTGGTCGAGAAGATTTCAAAGGTTCCGCGCAACTCCCAGGATCGCCCCAACAAAGAGGTCAAAATCAACTCAGTCAAGATCGAAGGAAGCTGATCCGCGTGAACCGGACAGCGGTGTTCGGGGGCACTTTCGATCCCGTCCATAACGCTCATCTCGAGATCGCGCGGGCGGCGGCGGACCGCTTCGACCTCAAGAAAGTTCTTTTCATTCCCGCCGCCAACCCGCCGCACAAGCCGGAGGGAACCACGGCTCCTTATGAGGACCGCGTGCGCATGCTGCGGTTGACCTGCGCCGCGGACCCGCGCTTCGAGGTCTCGCGCATTGAAGAAGGACCGGCCCGCAGCTATTCGGTCGTCACCATTGAGAAGCTGATGGCGCGCGGCAGCGGGCCGCTTTATTTCCTGATCGGGGCCGATGCCTTTGCGGAGATTGGCAGCTGGTATCGCTGGCGCGATCTGGCAGCCGCGGTCGAGTTCATCGTGGTCGCGAGGCCGGGCGCCGGTCAGGAAATCCCAGACGCCCCGCCCGGGGCGGTCGCGCACCCGTTGACGGGGCTGCGTCTGCCGATATCGTCGTCGGAGATCCGCGCGCAATTGATGCGGGGTGAGGAAGGCGTGGCGGTCCCGGAAGCGGTGCTGCACTACATCCGCCAACGGCGCCTCTACCAACTGGACACGCGACTTCAGTCGCGTTTTGGGCGCCACATTTCAAGACGCGACTAAAGTCGCGTGTCCACTAAAGTCGCGTGTCCACTAAAGTCGCGAGGCTTCTTCCGCGGCGGCATGGAGCAGATCGCCCAGAACCTTCGCGGCGTCGATGTTGAGACTGAGCACCACATCGAAGCTGCCGCTGAGCTTTCCCGTCTCGCAGACCGTCAGCTTCAGGGAGACGCGCCGCCCGGTCCACTCGCCGTCCATGGGCGCAACATCGGCGTTGTCAAGCTGGAGGACTCGTCCCGCGCACGGTTCGAAATCGGGGATGGCCGCGCGCAACGCCTGCGGAAAAGTCACCCAGTTCGGCAAGGTACGCGCCAATGCGGTTTTCATAGTTACCGACTCTCCTTATATTCCTCGTGCCACGCCATCTGGATCGCCTCCAGTTTCCCTTCGTTTGATTTGGCGGGATCGTCGGCGAACTCGGGCAGCGCGATCACCCATTTGTGCAGGTCCGTAAACCGGACGGTCAGCGGATCCACGCCGGGATGCTCCTCTATCAGCTCCAGCGCGATATCTTCGGCGTCTTCCCACTTGAGTGCAGGCATCAGAATAATGCTATCGTGGCGATAGCACGTGTTTCCCCGCCGGTCGATTGTCAGCCTTCTTGTTGCATTGTGCTGGTGCGCGCCCTTACTGGCCCAACTGACGCCCAAACAGAAAGCCGACAATCTCGAATCCTTCGAAGTTGTCTGGACCACCGTGCGGGATCGCCATCCCGACCCCAAGCTCAACGGCCTCGATTGGCAGGCCATTCACGATTCGACACGCCCGCTGATCGAAAAAGCGCGGTCGATGCCCGAAGTTCGGCGGATTCTCAGCGACATGATCGGGAAGCTGCAGTCTTCGCACTACGCGATCATCCCGAGCGATCTCTATAACCAGATCGACAGCCCCGCCGCGCCGGCTTCAACTTCCGGCATCGTGCCGACGATCATCGGCGATAAGGCCGTGGTCAAGAGCGTCGATCCCGATTCTCCCGCCGCGCAGGCGGGACTGCGCCCGGGCATGGTGCTCGACAGCATCAACGGCGCGAAGGTCGACTCGACAGTGCGCGCGCTGGATAATCCGAAGGATTCGGAATCGCAGCGCATCGTGGAACAATCGGTCGCGCGCAAACTCGATGCTTCCGGCGGTCAGCGGATCGCGATTGACGTGCTCGATGAGAAGGGCCGGCCCAAACATATCGAGTTGCAGCCCACACAGCCGAAAGGCGAGGTTGTGCGCTTCGGCAACCTGCCCGAGATGCGCGTTTACTTCGAATCGCGCGCTCTGGCCGATGGCGCCGGCTACATCCACTTCAACGAATTTCTCGACCCCGCTTCGATCATGCCGAAATTTGAAGCGACGGTGAAAGGCTTCGCCAACGCGCCCGGCATCATTCTCGATTTGCGCGGCAACCCCGGCGGCATCGGCATCATGGCCATGGGCATCGCCGGTTTCTTCATCGATAAGGACGGGCAGAAACTGGGCGAGATGAAAATGCGCGACGCCACGCTGAAGTTCGTGATTTTCCCGCGGCCGCAAACGTATTCCGGCCCGTTGGCGATTCTGATCGACGAAGGCTCGGCGTCGACGTCGGAAATTCTCGCGGGCGGATTGCAGGACCTCGGACGCGCCCGCATCTTCGGCGTGCGCAGCGCCGGCGCGGCGCTTCCGTCCGATATCATCCGGTTGCCCAACGGCGACGGTTTCCAATACCCGCAGGCCAGCTACACTTCGGTCAGTGGAAAGGTGCTGGAAGGCGCGGGAGTCACGCCGGACGTGGTGGTCGAGCAGACGCGCGAAGCCCTGCTGGCGGGGCGCGACCCCGTTATCGAGGCCGCGGATGCGTGGATTCGCTCGGCGAAACATCGGTAAAATCGGCTTTCTGGCCTTTGCTGTTTCGCAGCATCTCCTTCGCGATCGGCGTATGCGGGGCCTGCCGTTCAATCCTGCATGACGGCCCGCACGCGTTCCGGCTCCTCGCCCAGCCACTCCGGGTTCGCCGCGGTGCCGTCGAAGATCGAAGACGTCTTGAACAACTCAAAACCGCCGCGCACCGCCGCGCCGCGTGTCTTCGCCAGAATCGCCTCCACCTCGGCATCATTCATCGGGTGGAACGTGCGCGCGGCCTCGCAGGCCTGATCCAGAATCTCCATGCTGTCGATGCCGGTAATCACCACCGACGTTTCCAGGTTCATCGCGTAATGCAGACACTCGATCGGCGTCGCCGTTTTCGACTTCAGAATATGGCCGTTCGCCATGCTCTTCATGCCCAACACCGCGATCTTCGCCTTCACCAGTCCGGGCACCACCATCTTCGCGAAGCTGCGGAAATGCGCGTCCATCACGTTCAGCGGCATCTGCGCCGAATCGAAAACGAAGTTGTTCTCTCCCGCCACTTCGAGCATGTAGAGATGAATGCGCGGATCCTTGTGGCCGGTGAACCCGATATACCGGATCTTCCCCTGCTGCCGCGCCTCGACCAGCGCCGCGTTCGCGCCCTCCTCCGCGAAAATGCGGTTCGGATCCTCGAATCGGATCACTTCGTGATGCTGCACCAGATCGATCACATCCGTCTTCAGGCGCTTGAGCGATTCGTTGAGCTGCTTCTCCGCCTCTTTTTTCGTCCGGCCGTTGATCTTCGTCATCAGGAACACCTTGTCGCGATAGCCGTCGCTTAAGGTCTTCCCCATGCGCTTTTCGCTTTCGCCGTCGTTGTAATCCCAGGAATTATCGAAGAAGTTGATGCCGCGATCAATGGCGCCGCGCATGATGCCGTCAGCAAGCTTCGCGTCGACGTGCTTCAGCGAGAGATGCCATCCGCCGAGGCCGATCACGGACACCAGTTCGCCCGTTCGGCCGAGGGTGCGTCTCGGCATTTCCGATCCGGTCATAGCAGCTCTCCTATTTGGATTCGGCGTAAACCCGTTTCACCACGTTCGCTGTCGGACCCATGGTCGTATAGTCCGGATACTTCTGCTTCACGTACGCCGTCATCTGTTTGCCCGCCTCATCCACCGGCACGCCCTTGCGTTTCAGTTCCAGGGATCGCGTCCGCAGATCCGCCAGAAATGCCCGTTCCTTTGCAATCAGCGAACCATCGCCGAGCGCGCCGTGGTCCGGCACGATGTAACGCGGGTGCAGCGGCTCCAATTGATCCAGAATCGCGATCCAGTTCTTCGGACTGGTGTCGTCGTTCGGCATATTCGGCACAATCTTGTCCTGCACGATATCGCCGGGGATCAGCACGCTGTCTTCCTTTATGAAAATCAGCTCGTCGCCGCGTGTATGCGCCGTCCCCAGCCAGAACAGCCGCGCAGTGACGCCGCCGAGATCGACCGTGGCTTCGCGGTCGAAGACGATATCGGGCGTACGCATCTTCAGACCCCGCAGCAGTTCCTTGCCCTGTCCGAACCCGCTGAACATTTTGACGAACTCGTCTTTGCGCTGCTCCAGCTCTTCCTGCTGCGCCTTCGGCCGGATGATGATCGTGTTGGCCGGAAAAGCCTGCTCGCCCATCGCGTGCTCGGGATGAAAATGCGTCGTGGTGAGGAAGAGCTTCGGGTTTTTCGAAAGCCTGTCCACTTCGCGCATCACGATGGCGCCGTTCCTTTCGCCCAAGCCGGTGTCGACCACCAGCGTGGCTCGGTTGCCCACGACGATGCCGATATTCGGAAACCCGACGATCGCCCAGACGTGCCCGGAGACGTGAGTGGCGGAATTCTCGGGAAGAATCATCGAGGTCTGCGCCGCGGCGAGACCGCAGAAAACGAAAATGGCGATCGGAAATTTGAGCGGCATGCTTTCCTTACTCTAATTCAAAGTTGCTACGCTCAGATCAGCCGGACACATGAAAGTACTGCCGCTCGCGATCCTCTGCTGCGTCGCCGTTTCCGCCCAAACCTTCTCCGCCCAAACCTTCTCGGGCGCGGCCGATCTCGACTCCGCCATCGATCAGGCCGTGCATGAGGACAAAATCCCCGGCGCGGTCCTGCTGATCGGACACCAGGGCAAAATCGTTTACCGCAAGGCTTACGGTTATCGCGCGCTCGCGCCGGCGAAAGAGGCGATGACGGTCGACACCATCTTCGACATCGCGTCGCTCACGAAGATCGTCGCCACCGCCAGTTGTCTGATGAAGCTGTTCGAGCGGGGCAAGATCCGCCTCGACGATCCGGTGACCAACTATCTGCCGGAGTTCCAGGGCGGCCACAGCGCGATCACCATACGCGATCTGGCGACGCATTTCTCCGGTCTGCGTCCCGATCTCGATCTGGAGCCGGCTTGGGCCGGCTACGAAACCGGCATCCACAAGGCGCTGATCGACAAACCCGCCAATCCGCGCGAAACGAAGTTCGTCTACAGCGACATCAATTTCATCCTGCTCGGCGAGATCGTGCACCGCCTGAGCGGCATGCCCGAAAACGAATATGTGAAACAGATTCTCTTCGACCCGTTGGGCATGAAGGAAACAGGCTATCTTCCTTCGCCTGCGTTGAAACCGCGCATCGCGCCCACGGAGACGCTGAAGGACGGCGAAGTGCTCCGCGGCGTCGTGGACGATCCCACTTCGCGCTATATGGGCGGCGTTGCGGGCCATGCCGGCGTCTTCTCCACGGCCGACGATCTCGCCAAATTCTGCCAGATGATTCTCGACGGCGGCGACGGCCTGTTCAGCACAGCCACCATCCGCAAATTCACCGAGCCGCAAACGCCAATGTCGCAGCCGATCCTGCGCGGCATCGGGTGGGACATTCAATCGCCCTATTCCGGCGTGCGCGGCGAGCTGTTTCCACTCGGCTCGTTCGGCCATACCGGATACACCGGCACTTCGTTCTGGATCGACCCCGCTTCGCAGACGTACGTCATCCTGCTGACCAACTCCGTGCATCCGCACGTGCGCAAAGCCATCACGCCATTGCGCGGCCGCATCGCGACCATCGCCGCGGCGAGCGTCGGTTACGAAGCGCCCGGCGCGCATGAGGTATTCACAGGACTCGACGTATTAGAGATGAACCATTTCCTTCCGCTTCAGGGAAAACGCGTCGGACTCATCACCAATCAGACAGGCGTGGATCGGCTGGGCAAGCGCAATATCGACGTGATGCGCGCGGCGGGAGTCAACGTCGCCGCCTTGTTCTCCCCCGAACACGGTATCGCGGGCGTGGAAGACCATGAGAATATCGCCGATTCCACGGATGTGAAAACGGGCATCAGGGTGTGGAGTTTATACGACAAGACTCGCCGGCCGACCCCGGAAATGCTGCGCGGCCTGGACGTTCTGGTCTTCGATATTCAGGACGTCGGCGCGCGCTTCTACACCTACGAATCAACCATGATCTACGCGATGGAGGAAGCGGCAAAGGCGCGCCTGCCGTTCTACGTTCTGGACCGGCCCGACCCGATTACCGGCATCCACGTGGAAGGGCCGATGCTCGATCCCGACAAGCTGTCTTTCACCGGTTCTTTTCCTTTGCCGTTGCGCCACGGAATGACGATGGGCGAATTGGCCGAGATGGTGAACGGCGAGAATCACCTCAGCGCGGACCTTCACGTCGTCGAAATGACCGGCTGGAACCGCGAGGACTGGTTCGACGCGACCGAACTGCCGTGGGTGAACCCGTCGCCGAATATGCGCAATCTGAACGAGGCTGCGCTCTATCCCGGCGTCGCCATGCTGGAGACTTCGAAGAATTACTCGGTCGGCAGAGGGACCGACACTCCTTTCGAGCAGATCGGCGCGGATTGGATCGACGGCCGCGAACTCGCCGAATATCTCAATGCCCGCGCCATTCCGGGCATCCGCTTTTATCCTGTGCGATTCACGCCTTCCTCGTCGAATTTCAGCGGCAGGACGATCCAAGGGGTTCGCTTCACCCTCACCAACCGCGATATCTTCTCCGCGTCGCGTCTGGGGCTTGAGTTGGCGCGCGCGCTGGCCGCTCTCTATCCGGGAAAGATTCCGTTCGAGCTGAACCGCAATCTGATCGGCAGCGGCGCCGTGATACATGCTCTCGAAGCCGGAACCGATGCCGCGCCCGCGGCCGAGGCCGGCCTGGACCGGTTTTTGATATTGCGCGGTAAATACCTTCTCTATCGCTGAAGCTTGCGGCATTGCGGCATTGGTGAATCCGCCCACGTTGGACCTGCTTTTGCTGTGTTTTTTGCACGAAGCATCTGCTTCGACCAAAAAACAATACAGGGAGATCTATTCACAATGAGAAGTTTCGCTTTTTTAACGGTGGTGGGGATTTTGACTATGGGTTCGGCGTATGCGCAGGAGGTGCAGAAATACGAGATCGACGTCGGCGGCGGTTTCGACAGGTCGCTGGGAGCTTCAGCTTACGATTTGGACAACGGCTGGAATGTCGAGGGGGGAGTCGGGTACAATTTCGATCGCGCCCTCGGCGCCAGGGTTGATTTGGGGTATAACGGGTTGGGTATCACCGGCACAGAACTCTCGAATATCGGCGTGCCGTCCGGCGAGATGCACATCTTTTCCGCCACCCTCGATCCGGTTTTCCATCTGATGCCCTTCCATCACTTCGATTTCTATGCAATCGGTGGCGGCGGCGTCTACCATGTGTCCGACGATTTTTCTTCGGGCGCGGTCAATGTACCGGGGGCCAGTCCGTTCTTCGGCTACTATCCGGGAGCGTCCGGTGTGTTTACGAATTACGTGGTCAACCGTCCGGGCTTTGACGTCGGCGCAGGCTTTGCGTTCGGTCAGTCGCTGCACGGACGCTTCTTCGCCGAGGCGAAGTGGAATCACGTGTTCCTGTCGAACAACTATCACATCGACTACCTTCCGGTAACGTTCGGGTTCCGCTGGTAAGTGGCGGAGTCGGGCGATATTGAAGTGAACCCCTGGGATGAGACACCAAGGTAAGGGGGTTGTCGCCGTTCGATGAGAAATCATTGCACGGCCGGGTTGATGATGTCCACTCTGGTGATACCTGAGCTGAGGATAGGGCAACGCAGGGATGCGACCCGAGCGTCGACTCAGCGGCCGGAACGGCAGCAGGGGCGGCGTCAGCCGCCCCTGCCCTCCGGTCCCTCCGCAGGTTGCCCTTTGTTCGGAACCTTCTCCGGTAACTACGCGGCCGATCCGACTTCCCGGCGCCGTGCGTGAAGGGCGTGCCCTTGTGGGTTCCCCTTCCGGCCCGCCGCTTTCTCAAGACGGCGGACAGCGCCGGGATCTCCTGGTTCCCGTGCGTCGAGCTTCCACGCATGCATGGGGTCTCCGACTCCGTGGAGCCGTACGGGTTCTCGCGTTATCGACCCCGTCCGTGTTGCCTTCCGCATATCCTGACTGCGTCGGCGCTCCAGATCGATGTTTTCGAAGCTCGATACCCAGCCTGCGTGCGCCCCTGCCAACGCTTCCCGCCGCACCTTGCGATGCGCCGCGCATGACCCGGGGTCCGATTGGTTCGCTACTCCTTATCCGCATGACTCTCTCATTCACTACTCGACGCCGGTTTTACCAGCGCACCAGGATGCCATCCTGCCCTACACGGGAAAGCAGTTTCCGATCGTGGTGACGAGATCGGTTTACTGATCGGAATCGTATTCGGATATGTCCAGCATGTGCTCCGGCCGGAAGCGATCCAAGCTCCAGGGCGTAAACGGGGAAAATTCGATTTCGAGCTGCCAGCCGAATTCGTGGCCTTCCGCCGCTTTCACTGTCCCTTGGAAAAATACGTTGCCGGCCCGGATCTCAACCCGCTCGCCTTCTGCCACCGGAGTCTCCGATTCGACTGTGGCGCCACCCGGCCAAATGGCCTCCAGATTGACGACGGACTCCGCGGTATCCGTCCGCAGCCTGACCAACTCCGAGCAGAGAACCCGCCCCGCGCGCATAACGTATCGTAGTACTCCGAGCACATTCGCGCTCCCATCATTGAAAACCCGTGATCGGCACGGCATAATGGCTGATTGGGTCCAATCAGTACCTTACGCGTTCCCGGTTCGAGCGCCAACCTCGGGCCGGGCTTTGACGCTTTGGGCATTGCCCTCAGGGTTTTTCTGGAATGCCGGTTCGCGCCGAGCAGCCGGTTGTCCATACGCGTCACCGGCCGCGACTCCCAGCTCATTCCGGCCAACGAAGAGAACGTCATCTGGAAGACGGCGCTGGCGATCGCGGCGCGCGCGCACATGCCTCTTCCGGCTATCGAACTCAGTATCAATAACGACATTCCCATCGGAAAAGGCCTGGGCTCCAGCGCCGCCGCGCTTACCGCGGGCGTGGTGATCGCCGAACGTCTGCTCAATCTGCGCTGGAAGCCGGGCCGGATTCTGGATGAAGCGGCGAGGCTGGAAGGCCATCCCGATAACGTGGCGGCATCGGTGTTGGGATCGATCGTGGTGAGCGGCGTCGAGCCGGGCGGGCGGACACGCGCGGTGCGGCTGGAGATGCCGCAGCAATTCGAAGTCGCCGTGGTGGTTCCCAATTTCGCCATTCCCACCAGCGAGTCGCGCGCGGTTCTTCCCGATTGTTATTCGCAGAGCGACGTCGTTTTCAATATTCAGCGGACCGCATTGCTCGTGGCCGGCCTGGCGACGGGCGATTGCTCGGCGTTCCCGACGGCGCTTGAAGACCGTCTGCACCAGCCGTTTCGCGCCCAACTGGTTCCCGGTCTCAACGAAATTCTGCGCCTGCGTAAAGCCGGATTGCTGGGATGCACGTTGAGCGGGGCCGGACCGGCGGTGCTGGTGTTCCATGAACGCGGAGCGGAGGGCGTTTGTGAGATGGTCCGGAACATTTTTGCGATGAACGGCTGCACCACGGAGGTGATCGCCGGCGGTGTGTCGCGCAAGGGCTACGAGTTCGTGTGAGATCGCTCCCTTGCGGTCGCGGCTCGGAAACGTATTGCTTTTACTGAGCGGCGACCGCTCCCTTAGAAGCCGTGAAAAATTGCATTTTCGCCGCACCTTTCGATAAAAGGCGTCTGGTTCGATGGCGGGGTCCTTTCAGTCCCGGGGATTCGGATTCTCGGGCTGTCTGCCCGTGAATAGCTCCTGGGCGCGTTCCCTTTACGGAAGCGGGCGTGGCGGACCCGCTCAAAACGGTTTATTCAGGCGGCAACCGGTTGATTCCGGCTCAACCTTATCAACTGCATGATGTTGTATGTCAGGCAGGCCCGGATCAACTCGGTTGCCGCCTTCGCAAGTCCCCTCACACGGAATTTCCGCAGTCCCGGTTTTTCCTTGAGCCACGCATTCGGGAACTCCGCCACCGGCGCCCGTTCTTTATAGACCGCCTGCATCGCCGGGTCTTTCGTCTTTTCCCGAAAGGCCGGCACATCGGCCTGCTCTTCCATTCGGATGGAAACGGTCCG
>JASHSD010000151.1 GCA_030036985.1 Bryobacteraceae bacterium | reverse complement strand
TCGCCGCAACCTCCGGCGGGAAATTCTCGGCAAGGACCTCGATGGCATGAGCCCGTGCGAGCGCCGAAGCGCTGGCGTCGAGGAGTTGATCGGTGGCGTTCTGTAAGGCCGGCGCGCCGCCATACCGGTCTTCCAGTTGTCTGCGAAAATCGAGCGGAATATTGTTGGAGGATTTTTCCGGCGGCGGGGCCGGGATCTGCGCGGGGGCCGAAGCCGAATTTCGCGAATTGAAATCGAGAACTACTTTGGGCAGATTTGCCAGCGCGGTTGCTACAGCCTCGCGGCGCGCCGGGGCGAGTCCGGCGGCGTGGACAACCACATGCTGCCGCCCGGCATCTTCGCTGACATCGAGGGGTTCTCCCACATCCGCGCCGATCGCGTCCAGCGCGGCCAAAACATGCAGGACGTCTTCCGGCGCGGCGGGAGTCTCTGAAACCGGTGGTTCGCGCGTGGCGGGCGTCGAGGCGTGCGACGGGGGGGCGGGCGTATCGGCAAGTTCGCTCAGATCGACTTGGCCTTCGCCGGTGAAGTCGAAGCTTCCGGCCGTGGGACGAAGGTCTTCGGCGCGCAACGTGAGTGCGACGCTGCGGAGGATGCCCCCGGAAGTCTCGGTGCGGACACGATATGACTGTGCTTCTCCCTGCCGATGAATCACGCTCACCGAATCCCGTTTGCGCCGCAGGCCCTTTCGCCAGGCCAGAAACGAACGCGCGCTCAACGGCTCCTGCCAACTGTACCGAGCCTCGGTGAAGACTGCGCGCAGATGCGAGATGCCGGGGTCGGTTTCAGCCATGTCATTCGCGGAGAGAATAGCGGGTCGAACCAGCGTGCGGCCCTGGAGCCGCACGGAAAGGAGGCCGTGTGCTGGTTCGCTCACACGGGCCGAGCGGGTGAGTAGTTCGGCCATTCTTCCGGAGTCTCGCGTTTCGTGCGGACGCAGCACTACGACTGCAAGAACAATGCAGGCTACCGCGGCGAGTACAAGCGCAGGCCAAAGACGCCGCCGTCGGGAAGAATGATGAGCCGTAATCAGAGTCGCCAGACTCAACCATGGCTTTGGGGGCGCCATCACGGGTTTCCGATATTCACTCCACACAGCCACGATTTCGTTCAGCGAATTAAAGCGTTCCGCGCATTGCGGGCAGGATTCCAGATGCGTGGCTTCGACGGGCGATGCTTCGCCGTCCTGCAATTGGGCCAGTTGCTCGTCCGAAAGGTGCGGATTATGCGCCATCGAGAGCCTCCTTCAGCCGCACCACCGCGCGCCGCAGAAATTCGCCGACCGCCGACGTGCTGATGCCGATGACGCTCGCGATTTCGCGGTAACGCAGGCCCCGCACCCGCAGATCGAGGCAGTTTCTCTGCTGCGGCGAGAGATCGGCGACCGCCTTCAGCAGGGCGGATCTTCGCTGCCTTTCCATGAGTTCCGTCTCGGGCGTCGATGAACCAGGACTGGCGACATCGGTATCCAGTTCATCGAAGGCCGGCTCGCGCGAGTAATGCCGCCGCGCGAGATTCTGCGCGACCCGATACAACCAGGCTCGCGGGTTCTCGATCTGTTCCCCTTTCGACATCTTCAGGTACAACTTGAGAAACGAGTCCTGGACGAGTTCCTGCGCCCGCTGCGGCGCCACGCCCAGACCCACCAACCAGGAATAAATGTTGTCGCGTTCCGTCTCATAGATCTTCGCCACGGACTCATGGACGGTCATAGAGCCATAGTGATAAGATCCGCGCCGCCGCAAGTTTAACTACAGCACCGAATTAAATTTTTTCGATGTAGGGAAATGCGTCCGCGCCGGGCTCTCACCGGCGTATGCGATGTTTCCTCCCGCTTTGTTTTGTTTCGCTTTTTTTCGTCGGCCGCCTCGTGGCCCAGGAGCAGCTGTTTTTGTTCGGGCTCAAAGGCGGCGTACCGGTAACTCCCGCCCTGCCTGGCTACGGTCCCGAAAACCCCGGCCTCGATACCGGGCGATGGACGGTTGGACCGTCGGTGGAGTTCCATGTGATCGCCGGTCTGTGGGTCGAGGCCGACGCTCTTTTCCGAGGGTACAAGGTCACCGGCTCGTTCGTGTTTGTCCCGGCGGGCTCAACCTCACCGCTCTACCAGTCTTTCGACCAGGGCGTGAAGGCTTGGGATTTCCCCCTGTTGGCGAAGTACCGGCTTCCCGGCGCCTGCTTGCGCCCTTTCATCGACGTCGGTTTTCAAGAAACGCATGAGTCGTCCGACTACGCGGTTTCTTACGTCTATTCGCCGGAAATATCGACAGGCGCCGGGTCCGCCGCGTACGAGCCTCCGTCGAACTACAGCTTTAAGGGGTCCCTGGGCCGGCGTGGGCCGGTTGCGGGCGCGGGGGTGGAGTTCCGATATCGCCGCTTCCGGTTTGATCCGGAGGTTCGTTACACGCACCTCACTCCGAATATCAATCAGGTGACGCTGCTTGCAGGCGTTGGGTTCTAAGCGCCCGTGGCTCACCAGGCGCGCGCTGCTGACAGCGGCAGTTTTGTTGGCCGTCGCGCTTCCGCTTTCGGCCGTGCGGCCCTTGTGGCTCGACGAAATCCTGCAGTTGATCGAGACCCGGAAGCCATCGACGGCAGCGATGATTGCGGATTTGCCGCGTAATCCGGGCGCGGCTCCGCTCGGCTACCTGGTGCAGCAGGCTGCGTTGCGGGTTACCGGATATTCGGTCATGCGTGCGCGGCTGACCCCGGCTTTGTTCGCGGCCGGCGCCACGTATCTCGTGGTTCTGCTGGCCGTGGAGATGGGACTGGAGCGGCCGTGGCTCGCGGGTTTCGTCTTTGCGGCCTTTCCACTGACGCTGCGTTATGCGACCGAATCGCGCGTCTACTCGCAGGCTCAGTTCTTCTCGGTGCTCGCAACACTTCTATACGTGCGCCTGATGAAACGGCCCGGATGGCCGTTGGCCGCCGGATATTGTTTCGCGCTGACCGCGGCGGCATACACACATCCGTTCGCAGCCTCTGTGGGTGTGGCGCATGTGATCTGGTCGGTGTTATGCCGCGATCGCCGGGCGACGTTGTTATCGGGCGCGGCCCTCACCTTGGCTGGCCTGGCGTTTCTGCCCTGGTATCGCTGGTCGAAGGACCGTTGGACCGCGAACATAATCGGATCCGCCATACATTTCCACGTTTCGGCGAAAACTCCGCTGATGCTTTTTCGCGAAACGATCGGCGCGGGTTATTGGGGCTCGGGATTCCTGGTGCTGCTCTGCGCCGGCGCTGTTGTGAGATCGCGTCTGACTCCGCGGGCGACACGGTTTCAAGTGCTGACGGTATTCACTGTTGTCGTCTGTGTCCTCGGCGCCGACGCTCTGTTCGACTACTTCATCGCAGCCCGCCAGTTCCTGTGGATACTGCCTGCGCTCGCCATTTTGGCCGCCGCGGCGATCGAGCGGCGCGAACGGACCACGCTTGCGCTGGGTCTGCTGCTTTGCGTCTTCTGCGCGCGCCAAAGCTTCCTGTATTTCACGGCGCCGGGCGAGAACTGGCAGGCGGCTTCGGACTTCATTCTGGAGAAGGTAGACGGCGGCGCGGGCCTGACGGTCGTTCCTCCGGAGCAATCGTTTCTCTATGAGTTTTTTCAGCCTGCGCTCCGTGACGCTCCTCGCGCTTCGTCCCGGATGGTGGTGGCGATCACGCCAGGCGCGACCAGCGAACAGCGGCGGCGGGCTATCACCGCATTCACTTCGAACGGCTACGGACAAGAAGGTGAAACCATCATCGGCAGGTCCGATATCATCTGTTTCCGCCGCTCCGCAGCCCTCACAGAGGAGGCTCCATCGGCAGCGCCAGCGGCGGTTCCCGCAGAAACGTCAGCCGGTTCATCTGCGCCACCGCGTCCCGAATCGCCTGCTCCGACGACGGCTCTACGGTGATCACGAAAGGCAGATCGTGTTTCGTCTCGCTCGGCAGTTGCAGCACGGCCTCCAAACTGATCTGCTTCGACGCCAGAATCCCCGCCAGTTCCGCAATGATTCCCGGCCGGTCGTCGACCCGGAATCGCAGGTAATACGGCCGGCGCTGAAACGCGATCGACACCGGCTCATATTCCCCCAACCTCTCGTGCGCAAACGGCGAAACCCGCTCCGGACTGCCCCCGCGAATTTCGCGCGCCACCCGCATCAGATCGCTGACCACCGCCACGCCGGTCGGATTGGTGCCCGCCCCGCGCCCGTAATAAAACGTATCGGCGCCGAACTGCCCCTTCACCCAGACCGCGTTGTATGCGGTCTGGACGCTCGCCAGAATCGTCGACTGCCGAATCAGCGCGGGCCTGACCGAAAGGATCAGCCCTCGTTCCGTCTGAGACGCGCCGCACACCAGCCGGATCGTATGTCCCAGCTGATGCGCGTAATCGAAATCCTGAGGCGTGATGCGGCGAATGCCTTCAACGAAAATATCGCTCGGCGTAATCCGTTCGCCGAAGGCCAGCGCGGCCAGAATCGCCAGCTTCGAGCGCGCATCGTAGCCGTCCACATCGGCGCTTGGATCGGCCTCGGCATACCCGAGCGCCTGGGCTTCGGCCAGAATCCGCTCGAACGATTCGCCGCTCCGCTCCATCTCCGTGAGGATGTAGTTGCTGGTGCCGTTGAGAATTCCGGCGATCGCGACGATGCGGTCGCCCGAGATGCCCTCGCGTAAAACCGCATGAATGGGAATGCCCCCGCATACGCTGGCTTCCATCGCCAGGTTGATCTTCGCCTTGATGGCGCGGTCCCAGATATCGGCGCCGCAAAGCGCCATCAGCTCTTTATTGGCCGTGACAATGGATTTGCCGTTCGCGGTCGCCCCGTCGATAATCTCCCTGGCGACGGTCGTGCCGCCGACCAGTTCGGCGACGATATCGACATCCGGATGCGCCACCACCTCGCGCCACTCGGACGTGCGCAACGCGCCGTCCAGCCCGTCCGGCAACGTCTTGTCGGCGACGGATCGGCTGCAGACCGCCGCCACGCGCAACCGGAATCCCAGCTTGAGCGCAATCTGATCGGCGTTGGCGGCCAGTATGGAAAGCGTTCCCGAGCCGACATTGCCCAGCCCGACGACGCCGACGTAAACATCCTTCATGGTTCCTCCGGTATGATAGCGAAATGAGGGATTCGAACTTACAATCCCGTTTGCGACGCGGATTTCTGCTGTTTCTGCCCGCTGCTGTAACCACGTCTCTGCTGCAGGCCCAATCGAAACCTCCCGAAGTTCCGCCGCTCAGTTTGCCCGGCGGTTCCGACGACGGAAACGACGTGCGCCTGCCGAACGGCAAAAGACAAATCGACGAAATCCTCAAGGACGATTACCGCAGGAACCTCAAGGACGCGCGTGATCTCACCAACCTGGCGGAGTCGCTCGAGCAGGATCTGGAAAAGGATGAGGCCTTCGTTTTCGACCTCGTGTCGCTCAGGAAACTCGATGACATGGAGAAGCTCACCAAACGCATCCGCGCGCGCATGAAGAGGCTTTGACTCCGCGCCGGTCGGCGATCGCCGTCCTCGCCGCGCTGGCGGTCGGCAGCTGCGGCCGTGAGCCGCGCATTCGCGTCGGTTCGAAAAATTTCACCGAACAGCTCGTGCTTGGCGAAATCGTCGCCCGGCATCTCGAAAACCGCCTGCACGGACACGTCAGCCGGAAATTCGATCTGGGCGGCACGCTGCTGGCGCAACAAGCGCTCGTCGCCGGCGACATCGACGTCTACCCCGAATACACGGGAACCGCGCTCACCGCCGTGCTTAAACGAAAACCGCTGAAGGACCCCGCGGAAGTTCTGGCCGAGGTGCGCGCGGGCTACGCGCAGTGGGGCCTCGAATGGCTCGATCCGCTCGGTTTTGAAAACACCTTCGCCATGGCGGTGCGGTCCGAACCCGGCGGACCTTCCACTCTTTCCCAAGCCGCTCGGGAACGCGCATGGAAACTCGGGGTCGGCTATGAATTCGCTCGTCGCGAAGACGGCCTGCCCGGTCTCGTCCGTGCTTACGGCTTGCGTGTCTCCGCCGTCAGGACCATGGATCTCGGCCTTATCTATCAGGCGCTCATGAAACGCCAGGTCGATATGGTCGCGGGCAACAGCACGGACGGCATGCTCTCGGTGCTTCCGATCACCGTGCTGGCGGATGACCGGCATTACTTTCCGCCATACCAGTGCGCGTTAGTGGTGCGCGAAGAGGCCGAACGAGAGTTCCCGGCTCTGCGGCCCGCGCTACAGGAACTCTCCGGACGCGTCTCAAGCGAAACCATGCGCCGACTCAATTACGAACTCGACGGGAAGCACCGGCCCGCGCGCGAAATAGCCCGCGACTTCCTGCGTTCGGTCGGCCTCGAATGATCGGCGATCGGCTCAGAGCCCGCAAAATCAAAGATCGATATCGCGCGACTTCTTGCCGAAATCGGGATTCTCCTTCGCCTGCTTCAGCAGCTCGTCGAACTTGCGATTGAGCAGCTGGCCCTGGTTCTTTTCCGCGGCGAAAGACTTCTGAAACGTCTCTTCCCGCCGGCCTGCCGCGCCTTTCAGCTTCGCCACCTCGGCCGCCAGATCCTCGATCACCGGCTTCCTGACCGCTTCCGTGTGTGCGATGACGGCGCCCAATTCCGTATCGATCTTCAGCGTCGCCTGACAGCAGGGACAGGAAACCTCGATTAATTCGCGAGCCATAGAATCATTATCGGCGATCGATCTCGTTTGGCGCGCCCACTCCTGTGCGCTGAGCCGGTGTGCCAGGCACGGCAGACACGAGTGCCCCGGCCACGTGTTTACAGAGCGGCCAGAACCTCTTCGGCGTGGCCTTCGGGTTTGACGTTGTGAAAGATCTTCGCGATTTTTCCGTTCTCGATCACGAACGTGGTGCGGGCGACGCCCATCACCTTCTTGCCGTACATGTTCTTTTCTTTCATGACGCCGTATTTGTTGACGATTTCCTTATCGGCGTCGGCGAGAAGAGTGAAATTCAGATCGAATTTGTCTTTGAATTTGGCCTGGGCCTTCGTGGTGTCCGGCGAGACCCCGATCACGGTCACGCCCTTTTTGGTGAACTTCTTGACCGCGTCGCGAAAGCCGCAGGATTCGATGGTGCAGCCGGGCGTGTCGGCGCGCGGATAGAAGTAGAGAACGATTTTTTCGTTTTTGTGATCCGCCAGATCGAACTCTTCTCCGGTATCGGTCAGGACTTTGAATTCCGGTGCGGCGTCGCCTTCTTTCAACATGCGTTTCTCCTCAGGCCAGTCTTGATTTCAACAGCTCGTTGACCGCGGCGGGATTGGCCTGGCCCCGCGAGGCCTTCATCACCTGGCCGACGAGGAATCCTATCACGGTCGTTTTGCCGCCCCGGTATTGTTCCACCTGTTTCGGGTTGGCGGCGAGAACATCGTCGACAATCTTTGCCAGCGCGCCGGTGTCGCTGATCTGCTTCAGGCCTTCGCGCTCGACGATAACCGACGGCGGCTCGCCGGTTTCGATCATCTTCGGCAGGACTTCTTTCGCCAGTTTGCCGGTGAGTTCGCCTTTGGCGATCATGCCGACCAGTTCACCCAGATGACGCGCCGGCAGCGCGGATTCGGCCACTTCCCCGCCTTGGCCGATTACCCAGTTGGCGGCCGTTTTCGGGTCCTGCGAAACTTCGGCCACGATCTCGTAGTATTCGGCCAGTGCGCGCGTCGAGGTGAGCACCTCGGCGTCGTACTCGCGTAATCCATAGACTTCGACGAAACGGAAACGCTTCGCGGCGGGAAGCTCAGGCATGGCCGAACGCACTTCGTTGAGCCATTTCTCGCTGATGTGCAGCGGGACAAGGTCGGGTTCGGGGAAGTAGCGATAATCGTGCGCATCTTCCTTGCTGCGCATGCCGTGCGTCTCGCCGGTGTTCGAATCGAACAGGCGCGTTTCCTGATGGATGGTCCCGCCGCTTTCGATGACCGCGACCTGGCGCGCGACTTCGTATTCGATCGCCTGCTTGAGGAAGCGGAACGAGTTCAGGTTCTTGACCTCGGCGCGCGTGCCGAATTTCTCCGCGCCTTTGAGGCGCACCGAGACATTGGCGTCGCAGCGCAGGTGGCCCTTTTCCATATCGCAGGTGGAGGCTTCGACGAACTGCAGCGTCTGCTTGATCCCGGTCACGTATTCAAATGCTTCGTCTGCGGATCGCATGTCCGGTTCGCTCACGATTTCGATCAGCGGCGCGCCGCAGCGGTTGAGATCGACGTAGGTGAAGCGGTCGGAATCGCGGAAGCCTTCGTGCTGGCTCTTGCCGGCGTCGTCTTCCATGTGGATGCGGGTGATGCCGATGCGTTTACGCGCGCCATCGACCGAAATATCGACGTAGCCGTGCTCGGCGAGGGGCTCGTCGTACATCGAGATCTGATAGCCCTTGGGCAGGTCGGGATAGAAATAGTTCTTACGCGCGAAACGCGAGAGCGGACGAATGGCGCAGTTCAGCGCGATGCCGGCTTTGATGGCGAGTTCGACCGCTTCGCGGTTCAGGACCGGCAGGGCGCCGGGTAATCCGAGGCATACGGGGCAGACGTTCGTATTCGGCGGCGCGCCGAAACTGGTGGGGCAGCCGCAGAAGATCTTCGTCCGCGTGCCCAGCTGAACGTGAACCTCCAGCCCGATGACGGGTTCGTATTTCGCGATGAGTTCGGGAGGCGCAAGCTCCATTTCGAGAGTGGACATTGCTATTAGCAGCTTAACGTCATTGTTGCGCGACCGGGATGCGCAGCGAGCCGGCGGCGCCGGTGGCGCGGTCCCGCACCACGATGCGGATTTCACCCGAATCGGCCGCAACGCCTTGGTCCAGCAACCGGAAACCAGTATCCAGTTCGCGCGCAAGCTGCTCGTCGGTGAGATCGACAGGCACGTCGGTGGTTCGGGCGTTCCCTTTGACAACGGGATCGGGAACGGAGAAATAGATTGACCCGGTGGAGTGGCCTTCGGCGTGGCCGAGCCGGATATCGCGTAAATCCACGGTGACGCGAAGATCGTAGAGACCGGGATGATCCCTTTCCGGTGTGGCTTCGGCGGTGAGGCCAATGCCGGATGCGTTGAGGGGATTGCCGAACAAATCCGCCATCGTCTGCGGTTGCGGCGGCGAGGCGACCTTCGTTGCGAGATAACCCGAACGGTAATGAACTTCGAAATCCGGTCTGTTCAGGCGCACTGTGATGCGGTGGAATTTTCCGTCGAGCATCTCTTCCGACGGGTAGTAGCCGAGGGTGTACGCGCTGGTTGAATCCTCGGTCGCGGTCCGGAGCGCGAAGGTAAGATCCTTCGCGTCGTAGAAGCCGCGGCCGCCGGACGAGCCGCTGGTTTCGCGGTTGGCGCGTTCGTCTTCCATTGACGCAAATCCGCACGGCGCGCCCCCAGGCATGCAGCGCACCATCACGGGATAAAGAACGATATTCGCCCGCTGCAGCATATTCGCGATTCCTGGCGGAAGATAGGCGAGCTGAGACAGCCAGACCAGGCTCCTGCGTCCGGGCAGGCCGGAAAGATGCTGAATGATGCGCTTGAGGGCCAGGTAAGTAATTCGCCCGTGGACGTCTTCGAGTCCCATGATGTCGCCGAAATCGCGCAGGGCGCGGGTGAGTTCGACGGGCGGGCGGGTTTCGTCGGAGAAATCGCGCAGCGTGTGCAGGTTTTCGCCGAGCGTGAAGAGAGCGACGCGCGAGTTGGTCGGGCCGGAGCGCAGGATTTCTTTCAGCGCGGTGCGCGCGTAGTCGCTCAAGTCAAACGGCGTGTTGAGCAGATCGACCAGAACCGCAGTTGCTCCGTTCAGCGTCTCTCCCGCGTTGTCCGCGCGGTTGGAGAAGACTCCGGGCGGCAGCGCGGGCGATTCGACGTCGGTAGAATTCCCAACGTTGAAAACGGCGATGGGCTGCGGTTTGCCGTTGTCGAAAACGGTGAAATCATTTTTCGTCAGGCCTGTTACGGTTGCTCCGGGCGGTCCGTAGGGCGGACCGATGTCGAACCAATATCGAAGGGACGCGGTGAACCCCGGCGGCCGCACCGGCCTTTGGCGCACGACCACATTCACTTCGACCAGGCGCGTTCCGGCGTGGAAGACGGGTTCGGTGGTCTTTTGTTCCGCGGCGGCTGCAGCGGTCGCCAACAAACAGCACGTCGACACCATTGCGCGAGAACGCGGCATGCGATGCTCACTTGCCGTCCACCGAGAAGGCGAGCAGGGCGTTGCCCGGCTGCCCGCCGGCGGTTGCGTAGCCGGAATCCGCGAATACCATTCCGCCGGCGATCACGGGTCCGGGGCCATCGAGCGAACCGCCGCGCGCTTCCACGCCGTTGACCGTCTTGTAGGTGCGGATGGTATCGAAATCCCAGACGATGGCGCCGCTCGCGGCGGAGTAAGCGCGGAGGTGTCCGTCGACGGAGCCTGAAAAAGCCACGCCCGGCATGGCGCTGACTGCGGCCGATTGCGCGGGGCTGCAGCGCTTGCGCGCCCCGCATCCGGGCGGCGGCGTGTACCACATGCGTTCGCCGTTTTCGAGACGCAGCGCGTACATGCCTCCGCCCTGCGACGCGTCGGTATCCGTCATATTCGAGTAGGTCAGCATGATGCGCTTGATGTCGGAGTTGGCGACATAGACGTTGGTTCCGTCGGACGCTGAACCCCACTGCACGCCGCCCATGCTGCCGCCTTTGCCGACACGCGCCTGCCAGAGGATTGCGCCGCGGTTATCGGGATCGAGCGCGTGCACGATGCCGGATTTCTGTCCTGCGACCAATACGCGTTTGCCGCTGGCGAGCGTGACCAGAATGGGAGAGGCGCCGAAATCGAAGTCGGGACCGTTCGCGGTCGGGCAGTTCGTGCGGTCGGGCAGCCGGCAGGCGGAGGTGTAGGCGTCGTCGGCAGTCATCTGGTGGGTCCAGAGCTTCTTTCCGGTTTTGAGATCGATCGCCATGAAGGCGTCGCTGGTTTGCGTGCCGGGTTCGCTGTAGTTATCGCCGGTTGTTACATAGACGATATGGAGCTTCGTATCGATCGCGGGGGTGCTCCAGATAGGCGCGCCGGAAGGTCCCCATAACTGAGTGCCGAGTTTGTTTCTGATAGTAGGTTTGGCGGGTTGATCTATGGTGTAAGTCTTCCAGATCCGCTTACCAGTGGCGGCATCGAGAGCTACAAGGCTTCCGCGGAACTTACAGCATTCATAAGTGGCCGATGCGCCCGATCCTTCTTCGCCCGAGGCCACTGGTACATAGAGCTGGCCGTCATAGAAGACCGCCGAGCCGGTGAGCCGCGCTACGGGATAATCGTCTGCCTTTGTCTTCCACAATTGCCGACCAGTGGCCGCGTTGACGGCCCAGACTGTGGCTTTCGCATCGCCGAAGAAGGCGGCGTTGAGCGATCCGGCGGCGGTTTCAATCTTCGCCACCGTGATCGCGGCGCGGACTTGGGAACCTGCGTCGATATACCAGTGAATGCATCCCGTCGCGGCATCGAGCGAATAGACCTTGCCGCTTGGACTGCCGATGAAGATGCGTCCGCCGGCGTAAGTGGGATGCGCGTTGGCGTTCAGTTCGCCGGGAAAGCCGAAGGCCCATTTGAGCTTGAGGCGCGGTACCTGGTTCGCGGTGATGCCCGCGCCCGCGGCGTTTTGAAAGCGCGTGTTCGATGTGTTGCCGCCCCAGCCGATCCAGGCCGGTCCGACGGCGGGTTTGAAGTTGGCGTGGGCAGCCGCGGGGCACATCGCCTGGGCCGATGGAGTGGTGTCGAGCGGGTGACCGAATTGCCTGCCGGTGATGAAAGTGGCGATGGCGCGGCGGCCGTCCGCGTTCACGTTGACGACCATGGAGATCATCGGCCCGGTCTCCATCGCGGCGAGGACCTGTTCGGGAGTCATTGCGTGCAGGGCGTCGCGAGCCGGCGCGCGGCCGATGCCCGTATCGTGACACTGCGCGCAGTTCTTGCCATAGAGCGATTCGCCGCTCGGCGCCTGAGCCGTCAGCAGTCCGGCGGAAAGGACGGTAAGGCACAACAGACGGCGGACGGGGACGTTCATCTCGCCGGGAGTATACCAGATCGTCCTGGTGTTTTGGCTCGTTTGGGAGGGGCCGGCACTCGCAGCCGAGCGTCGCGGGTGCGAACGGCCCGGAGAGTATTGTGCGCGAGTCACATTCGAGGGCGATCCAAGAGACCCTGGTTTATGGATCGAGCGGTGTCCCAAGCCCAACCTTGCCTCAATTGTGATCGGAGATAGGCGAGAATATCCCTTGACTGGCGGGATTTCGATGCAGTCTGGGACGGTTTGCAATTTGGCTGGCTTGAGCGCTCTATCTCGATGCCTCTCCTTTCAAACTAAAGATAATCACGTCAAGCTAAAGATAATCATGATCGTGCAAGGCTCGTGTGAGGCAGTTCAAAGACATCAAGATCTACACGTCGGGCAATGTCATATACGGGCACCTGATTCCACCTCAAACGCGCCGCACGAGCACACGAGGCCACAAGCAAAGCACGCCCATACATGCCAGCCCAGTCCCGAGCAGAGACAAACCAGACGGTTCCGGTGTGGCGATGACCGCGGCCGGGACCACGTCGGTCTGCGACGAGAACAGGTTCACGGTCGTCGTCCCGTCGAGGTTGACATCCACCGTAAACGCGAAGCCGTCAGTCGTGTCAGTGGTCAACGTGGGGACCGTACCCGCTACATCGGAAAACATGCTGAACGCAAACGTGCTGCCTGAAGTGGACACTCCGTCTGGTGCACTCAGAGCGGGTCCGTAAAGGCTCACCTCAAAGGAAAGCGTCGTGCCGAAGGTGAAATCGTCGAAGTAGTCATTAAAACCGCTTCCGTTGTCGAACGTCAAGGGTCCGGGAAGCTGGCCGCTTACATCGCCGGTAGGGCAGAACCCTTGAATATTGGCAGCACAGTTCACCAATGATCCATCCGACGTAAAACTGAATATCTGAAGCGACGCGGACTGGGTTACCAACGGGCCGGGGTTGAAGTTGAAATCGAGCGATCCGGCCGCGCCCGAAATCGAAGACGTATTTACAGTAACGTCATACGTGACCGGCCCAGCTATAGCCGGCGACGCGAACCCAAGGCATGCTGCGACGAAGAACAACGAGCGGGGGTGCATGTCAGTTGATGCCCCCGGAATAAATCGTTGGTGTGAGGTTGATCGTGGCGTTCGCGGGGTTCTTAAACTGAACGGCGACCGTAACCGACTGGCCAGGTGCGAGGCTTGTCACAGCGGGAATCGTCAGATAAGGCGTTCCCGAAAGGCTGTCTGTAGCGTTAACGAGCGTCACGCCGACTGGCGTCCCTAAGAACAGAATCTGCAAGGGGCCAGCGATTGAGCTGTTGCTGATATTCGTGACGGTCACAGTTCCGTTGAAGGTTTGACTGACCCGGCTGTAGGCGAGACCGGAGGCCGTTGTGGCGACTTGGGCGGCTGGGACGACGGGTGGAAGCGTAACGCCGTTTATCCCTGTGATCGTTATACCACCAGTTCCGCTGCCGGGATCGATCGGGTAGACGCTGGCGGTCTGGTCGAAAACTCCGCCCGCAGTGCCATTAAAAGTCGAGGCCCATGTCCAGGAGTAAAGAACGGTGCAGTAGAGCGTGCTACCTGGCCCGCAGCTAAGGCTTCCCGCGAGATTTTGGCTAGACACGCCAACGAGGGAGGTCTGGAACGCTATGAAGGGTTCTGCCGGATACGCCTGGCCCGATAAAAAATCGTGGCCCACGGGCGAATCGACAAAGGAAAGTGTTGTACCGTCATCACTTACTACATATGGGAGGGGTGGGCAAATACTGACATATCCCGGCCCTGTGTCGTTGTCCCAATAGCAGTTACCGCTAGGGGGGCAGGGTTAGACTCGGAGGGGACAGCAGAGGCGAGGATAGCGAACGGATAGCTATTGTTCGAATACGTATAGCCACCATCGGGCGGATCGTATCTGTTAGGGGGGGCTAACAGCGAGCAACCGGTCTAGGCCAAATAGGCGAGGCACGGTCCGCCCGGTTGGAGGGAAATGGGACTCCCATAGTAGGCGACATTTCCAGAGCTAATCAGCGGAGCAGGCATGAGCGGTACCACGCCGCCTCCATTGGGATGGGGTAGCTCATGTGTAATAAGCTGTTGCCAGTTGAAGCCGCCGTCGAAGCCGCAGGTCTGTGCGTATTCGAGAAGGGTGGCATTCATGGGTGGAAAAGCCGTCGCGGCCATATATTGTTGAGAAAGCGCAAGAGATCCAAAACCGAACGATAGGCTCACACTCATCGGGCAGGCTGGGAGACCATCAATCTCAAATGCCAGTTTGGGTTGATCATAAGAAATTGTCGGGGTCAGCCAAGGTCCAGCTATAGAGCATTCTTCACACAGCGTTCCGGGGAAAGCGTCATCATTTGTTGAGTTGGCGTTCCAGTAAAGTTGATCAGTTGTAGGTAATGTTGCGCTCGCGATGATCCAATACTTAGTGCCAGCTGAAAGCGAAGGATTCAGTGCGGACGTAAATGTAGTCAGCGTGGTGTTCCAGGGACCAGACACGTTCACATTGATCTCTTCGAGTGTCGTCCCCGGTAGTCCGTTTACGTCGGTTGTCAGGTAGAGCTGTGCCGGGTAAGGCTGCCCTGAATAAGCGCCGGGGAGTATGCCCAGCGGAAGTATGGCGTCCGCGAATCTGGCGTTTCCTGAAGGCGAGAACGGCATGGCCACCACCTGCGCTATTACGCCAGCGGGGAACCCGGGTGTCTGTCCCCCTACGTAATTCCCATAGCTGGAGATAGAGCTGTATCCCGGTCCGAAATTACTAAAGAGTATTGTGCTGCCGGGAACTGGAGTTTGACAGAAGAGGAAGCCTCCCGGTGATGCCAGAAGAAGCCCCCAAAGGGCGAACAACCTGCGGGGATCGGTGGGCACAGTCGAAACCTCCAGCTCGAACGAATACACAACTCGTGGATCGTAACCCGCGATGAAGTATACAACACTTTTGCGAAGGCACCAAAATACGAGTACTGGTACTTTCCTGGCGCCGGTAATTTCCTGTTCTGGCGTCGCGACTACAAGCGATCTATCGGCGTCCGGACGCCCCATTCAGCAGTCGCCGCGGGTCTTACTGACCGCCGGATGATGCCACACCGTTCAGACGAAAGCCCACCAACCAGCGAAGCAGCTGGTTGTATTCCAGTCGCTCCATCGGCATCCCTTCGCTGCGGACCGATTACTGAAACTACAACAGAGCCGCGACAGACGCTCCGGCGGAATCGATCTGCGGCCGTCCTCTCCTTCGAAACCCGGTGCCCTGCAGCGTCGCGTCCACCATGGACCGAACCGGACGGAATGGAGGATCGGCCGGGACCCGGTCCTCCAACAATCCGTAGCAGAAAAGCTCGCTCGGCTGAGTGTTCCTCCAATCGCATGAACAGCATATACCAACACCATTCGAATTGATGCAACGAAGAGCAGGATCTGGGTTGCCCCCTACGCCGACAAAAAGGAGGGCGCGTGAGTTGAATACACGGCAAGGCGCAGGCGCAAGCCACGCACCTTCCGCGAAGAGCCATGGATTGGTGCCGATACGGTGGTATGAATATGTCATACTATCTCCACCGGACATAGGGAGGGCGTAAATCATGCCATCGCCGGAAAAACGAACTTTCAGTCTTCCGGCCGAGCAGGCCGACTACATCGACAGCCTTGTTGCCGGTGGCGCCTACGCTTCCGGGAGTGAGGTGGTTCGCGCGGGATTACGGGCGTTGCAGGAACGCGATGCCGCGGTCGAGAAGTGGCTACGGGAGGAAGTCGTCGGCGTCTGCGATGCCATGAAAACGGACCCCGGCCGCGCCATTCCCGCGGAACAGGTGTTTGCCACCATTCGCGCGCGGCACGCCGATCGGCTGAAGAGACGGCGTGAGCCACAAGGTTGAATTCAGCCCTGAGGCGCTTGGCGATCTGATCGACCTCTACGACTATATCGCCCTGCGCGACGGTCCTGAACGCGCGATGGGCTACATCGAGCGCATCGAGGATTATTGCGCGAATCTTTCTGTGTTTCCCGAACGCGGTATCGGGCGCGACGACCTGCGCCCGGGCTTACGGATTATCGGCTTCGAACGCCGAGCCGTGATTGCGGTGCAAGTGAGCGCCGAGAGCGTCACGATCCTGCGCATTCTCTACGGCGGTCGCGATCTTGAGACAGTCTTCCCATGACTGGCGCTTACGGCCAAGGGCGCGGCGAACTCACTGCCCGGCCGGAATCACAGATACCGTTCAATGCGCCATCATTCCCTGGCTCATTTCCGCGCCGGCAAGGAGTCGGCCGTAACGTGCAGCGTGACCGAGCCGGCGGCGCCGGTGACCCGGTCGGCCAGCACCACGCGAAGGTCCGCGGGCGGGGGCGCGTTGAGGTGGACGCTGCGGCGCAGCGTATATCGGCCTGCAGTCAGCACCTCTCTCAGGCGCGCATCGGTCAGGGTCAGTTTGAGTGGCTCCTCGTACGCATTCGGCTTTTCGGCGCGAGGAGCGAAGGAGACGAGATCGAGCAGCGCCACCCAATCGTTGTTTTGGCGTTCCAGATGCAGCTCGCGCGGGTCGAAGGTGATCTCGAGATCGAAAGCGCCGGGCTTCGGCGCGGCGGCGCGCGCCTTCAGGCTCAGGCCCGCGGAGTTGAGCGGACTGGTGATGATATCCTTCAGCGCCAGCTCAATCTGCTTCGAAGATATCGCTCCAGGGGTTGGCGCGAAATAACCCCGGCGGGCGCGCACCTCCAAACCGCGACGGGCCACCTGGACGGAGATCGGATGGAAGGATCCGTCGGCTTTCAGATCCGAGGGATAGAAGCTGAGTGTGTAGGTGACCTGCGTGTCGTTGACCGACTGCCGGATCGCGTCGGCGAGATCGGTCACGGAGTAGAACGCCCGGCCGCCGGTGCCGCCCGAGAGCAGCTTCATGGAATCGATGCCGTCGGCGCCGAGGCCGGCTTCAACGGGGTCGCGCGGATCGATGGGGTAAACGGCGATGTTGGCGTCGTTGAGATCGTGGACGGCCTGCGCCACGAGGTCGCCGAAATCCTGGGTGGAGATGAGCGCCATGCCGTTGCGGATGCGCTGGTCGAGGTGCGAGACAGGAAACCCCGCGGAGATCCAGATCAGTTTCTTGCGGCCGGGCATGGCCCTCAGGCGGTGGGCGATGGTGCGCAGGGCGGCCACAGTCAGGTTGGCCCGATTCACGCGTGCGTTGTCCTGCATCTCCTTAACCGGGTTGATGAACATATTGCGGGGAACCGGGTTGCGCAGCGGTGGCGGGTCGGCGAGGATTTCGTCGCCTTCGCCCTGCGCGGACTGATCGAAGGAATGCTCCGGAGACAGGCGTTCGGCGGCGGCGACGATTTGCTTCGGGTCGGTGGTGAAATCGTGGGCGACTCTCACGCTCTTGTCGAGGGTGAGAAACGCGAAGCTCTCGTTGTTCGCGGCTTTGAGGCTGTGGACGTATTTGAGCAGTTCCTGGCGGCCGAACGACTGAGGGGCGGAGGATCTCGCGCCGGAGTCGGCCATGTTCAGCGTGTCGAAGAGAATGACGGTGACGCCGGATCCGGCCGCGCGATTGGAGACGGTACCGGGCGGGTCGGGGACGGTGGGCACGGCATGGAGCGAGTCCGGGGTTTTGATAGAGAAGCCGGCAATGTTCTGCCGTTTGCCCCGGTCAAGGACGGTGAAATCGGCCTGCGTGAGGTTGGTGACTGGGTTGCCGTCATCGGTCACAACGACGACGTCGACCTCAACCAGGTGGGTATCGACGGTGATTTTCCCCGGCTGCTGCCCGAGCAGGGCGCTGAGAAACAAAATACCGCAGGCAAGCAGGCGCACGTTCTTCGTAATTATAGGTGCGCCCGGCGTGAATTACAGCGGCGAATCGGGCCGCGCGATGGCCCGCCACATATGCGCCACCGGACTATTATCGTTCCCCAGACCTTCCTTCGGCTGCTTGAAATTTCGGCCGAGGAGATCCAGGAAGGGTTCGATGGTTACTTCGGCGTTGGGATCGAAGGAATACCAGTCGTTCACCGTAACCAAGCGCGGTTCCATGTACCACTTATGATTGCGCAGCATCTTATAAGCCGCTTCGATGTGCGGGGGCGGCACGTAATCCTCGCCGAATAAGTATCGGTAGAGGTCGGGATACTCATAGCCGGCATCCTTATCCGGATAGAAGCGCAGCGCCTGATGGTAGCGGATGGCGAAAGCGACCTTTTCGGGAACATAAGGCTCGTAGAGTTGCGCGCCCCAATAGCCGTGGTCGGAGCGAACCAGTTCCGCGGCGGTATCGTGCAGCAGACAGGCGAGGATGACGTCGTCCGACATGCCGTTTTGCATGGCGCGGGTGGCGCTCTGGAGACAGTGATTGCGGGTGTAGCGCGCCTGGAAGCGCAGATTAAAGAAATCGACGATGGTGGGATTCGGCGGCATCGGCGGCAGCTTCGCCACCTTGCCGTCGAGCGGGGCGAAGAGGAAGCCGGCGCCGGAGCGGACGGGCTTGGTTTCAATGCGCTCTTCGACTTCGGCGACCGTGGGCGGACGGCCTTTGAGCTGACCGGCCAGGAAATCCTCGATGAAATCGGCGCGCGATTCGGAATCCATGCGGGCGGCGGCTTCTTCCCCGCCGATGGTTTCGAGGAAATGCTCTTTCTCTATCGCTACAGCCATTTGACTATCCCACTACAATTATAGCGGCGCGGGGGGGGGCGAAATTCGGGCAAACCGCCACGGGTTTACCAGGATTTGGGAAGTTCGACATAGGTTCCGTTCAGCTCGCGGATGGATGGGCAGCCGAGCAGCACCAGGGTTCGCTCGATATCGGCTTTCAGGATCGCGATGGCGCGCGCCACTCCTTCTTTGCCGCCCGCGGCCAGACCGTAGCCGTACGCGCGGCCGATCAGTACCGCTTTCGCGCCCATGCAGATCGCTTTCACCACGTCCGCGCCGCGGCGAATGCCGCCATCGACGTAAACCTCGGCGCGGCCATTCACGGCCTGCAGGACTTCGGGAAGCGCGCGCGCCGTCGGACGGCAGCAATCCAACTGGCGTCCGCCGTGGTTCGAGACGATCATGCCTGCAACGCCCTCGTCGAGCGCGCGCAAGGCGTCGTCGCCGGTGATCACGCCTTTGGCGAGGATCGGCCCCGGCCATGCTTCGCGGATCCAGCGAAGATCGGCCCATGTGACCACCGAGTCGCGCAACGAGGCTTGAACGTCCATGGCGGGCAGCGGTCCCTTACCGGGGATGAGGACGTTGGGATATCGCATCGCGTGCTTTCGGTCGGCCAGAAATCCCGCGAGCCAGCGGGGGCGCACGATTACCTGCGAGGCGAAAGGCATCATGGCGAAGAAGCTCTTGCCCATGAACTGGGGCGCGCCGTTGCGGAAGTCGCGTTCGCGCATGCCCGGCCCGTTGGTATCGATGGTGACGGCGAGCGCCCGGAATCCGTTCTTCCACGCGCCGGCGAGCGTGGCTTCGACCACCGCGCGTCCGCCCGCGAGATACAGCTGATACCAGAGCGGCGCGTTCGAGGCTTTGGATAACTCCTCGAACGAATAGCTCGAGAAAGTCGAGAGGGTGTAAGGGATGCCGGCATCTCCGGCGGCTTTCGCTGCAGCCAGTTCGCCGGAGGGATGGAACATGCGGGTGGAACCGAGAGGCGCCAGAACGATCGGCAATGCGATTTCAGTTCCTAAAATGGTGACCCGAGTGTCCGGCTTCGGTGTGGCCACGGCGTTGCGCGGGTGGAAGCAGATGTCTTCCCAAATGCGGCGGTTTTCGCGCAGCGTGACCTCGCGTTCGGCGCCTCCGTCGATGTAATCGAAGACGGCGCGCGGCAGGCGACGCTTTGCGAGCGATCGAAGATCGTCGATGTTAATGGCTCGGCTGAAGTGCAAGGGGTATTTTACAGGTGGGGCAAAAAAAGAGCGGAGCGCTGGCGCGCTCCGCCCGTTTTTCGATTTGGATTCGGCTTATGCGGCCTTCTTCAGCATTCCGTGAGGATCGATCACGAACTTCTTCGAAGCGCCCTTGTCGAAGTCCTTGTAGCCCTTCGGTCCTTCGTCGAGCGAAATCAGCTTCACGTTGACGGCCTTCGCCACATCGATCTTGTCATGCAGGATCGCCATCATCAGTCCACGGTTGTACTTCATGACCGGGCACTGGCCGGTGAAGAAGTAATGCGACTTCGCCCAGCCGAGGCCGATGCGGATGCTGAGGTTGCCCGATTTTGCCGCATCGTCGATGCCGCCTGGATCGTCGGTCACGTAGAGACCCGGGAT
>JASHSD010000150.1 GCA_030036985.1 Bryobacteraceae bacterium | reverse complement strand
TTGGCCCCGAACGAGGCCAAGCCTACGCTCAGTTGCCAAAATGGAGGCGCAAGGCCAGACGCCCATCCTGCCTCGACCTCATCACCCTGCTCCGCAAGGAGATCACGGAACACCCTGAACTCGTTCAGCACCTCGAAATCTGCCCTGACGCTGCACATTTCGTCGCTGCCGCCGCCTGAAATGTAGAAACTCAAGGGTACAGACTTTAGTCTGTGCTCTGGGGCTGGCCCCCAGCCCGATCGCTACGGGAGGCGAGGCGTGCCGGCGTGCTGCTGATACTCGTGTTCGGCGCGCGTCCAGTCTTCAATGGCCGATCCGCCCTGCCGGCCGCGCGCTTCCCAGTAACCGTAGGCAATGCGTGCGATCGCTTCGGTTGGATTTTCGGTATTCGCCGGGGCTGCTGCGGCAGCGACAACCGATTCGGCTGACATGGTCTTGCTGTGCTTGGCTGCCTGGACGCGAGGGGTTCCGGGTTTTGCGGCGCGCGCGGATTTTGCCGAAGCCGCGGGCGACGCTGTTTCTTTGGAGAGTGCTTGCTTTCTAGCCATAACTTACTCTCAAATTATAAACCGCGAAAACTACATTTTCATCAAAGAATGTTTTATTTAATGTATTCGCAACACGGCGGGACGACCAACGCCACCCCCTCTCCCGCGCCTGCGATCGCGCTTTCAATTTCCGCGCGCGCGAGCGCGCGTTCAATTTGAGGTTAAGCTGAAAGAGAGCCCTCCTTGCGCCTCTGCCTGAAATTCGCAATCATCTCCGCCCTCTGCGCCGCGTCCGCTTTCGGACGTGTCATCGAAGTCGATATCGACGGCATCGTGCATCCGATCACAGTCAGCGTCGTCGCCTCCGCCATCGCTCAGGCCCAGCGCGAACACGCGGATGCTCTTTTGATACGCCTCAGCACTCCCGGTGGTTTCATGGATGCCATGCGCGACATCATCGAGGAGATTTTTCATTCGCCCGTTCCCGTCATCACGTGGGTCGGCCCCGCGGGCGCGCGCGCCGCGTCGGCGGGCTTCTTCCTGCTCGAGTCCGGCGATGTCGCCGCCATGGCTCCCGGAACCAACACCGGCGCTTCCCATCCCGTGCTCGCCGATGGCGGCCAGATGGACGCCGTCATGAATACAAAGGTGGAGAACGATGCCGCCGCGCTCATGCGCACCATAGCCACGCATCGCGGACGCAACGTACAGGAAGCCGAGAAGGCTGTGCGCCAAAGCGTTTCCTGGACGGAACAGGAAGCGCTCAACGACCACCTGATCGATCTTATCGCGCCCGATCCAGGAACGCTGCTGCGCGACCTGAACGGCCGCCGCATCACCCGCTTCGACGGCGCCATGCAGACGCTGCATTTCAACGACACACAGGTCGATGTCTATGGGCCTTCGCTGCGCCAGCGCATCCTGATCGCCATCGCCGATCCAAACATCGCGCTGATTCTGGTCGTGCTCGGAGCCTTGGGAATCTACGCCAAATTCGCCATGCCCGGCATGTTCGCGCCCGGCGTAATCGGCGCCATTCTCGTGCTCCTCGGCCTGACCGCGCTCTCGATGCTGCCCATTAATTGGCTGGGCGCGGGCCTGATGATCCTCGGCCTGATCTTCTTCGTTATAGAAGCCAAGTACCCCACGCATGGAATTCTCGCCGTGGGCGGAGCTGTTGGACTCGCGCTGGGCGCCGTCATGCTGGTGGATACGAACGTTCCCGGTATGCGCGTGCGCTGGTCGACGGCCGTCGGCATCGCCCTGCCGTTCGCTCTGATCACGAGCTTCCTCCTGACCATCGTCTTGCGCGCGCGCCGCAACAAAGTAGTGACCGGCGCTGAGGGCATGGTCGGACAAACCGGAGTCGCGGTGGGAGAATTAAATCCGTCCGGGACCGTTCTCGTACGCGGAGAATACTGGCATGCGCAGGCGTCCGCGCGCGTGCCCGCAAGCGAGCCGGTGCGCATCACCGGCATCGACGGACTGACGTTGCGGGTTGAATCGGCGCCCCATAAGGAGACCTGATGGAAGGTATTCCGTTTCTTCTCGTGATTGTGATCGTCGGCTTTTACCTGCTTTCTTCGATCAAGATTCTGGCCGAGTATGAGCGCGGCGTGATTTTCCGTCTGGGCCGTCTGCTCCCGGTGGCCAAGGGACCCGGCGTTATTCTCGTGTTCGCGCCGATCGACCGCATGGTGCGCATTTCGCTGCGCGTCGATACCATCGAGGTGCCGCCGCAGGACGTGATCACCCGCGACAACGTCACGGTAAAGGTGAACGCGGTGATTTATTTCCGCGTGGTCGAGCCGCGGCTCGCGGTCACAGAGGTCGCGAATTTTCTTTTCGCCACTTCACAGCTTGCCCAGACCACGCTGCGCAGCGTGCTGGGCGAAGTCGATCTCGACGACCTGTTGAGCAAGCGCGACGAACTCAACGTGCGCCTGCAGTCGATCCTCGACGAACATACTTCGCCGTGGGGCGTGAAGGTGACTCTGGTTTCGGTCAAGCAGGTGGATCTGCCGGACCAGATGATCCGCGCCATCGGGCGTCAGGCCGAGGCCGAGCGCGAGAAGCGTGCGAAGATCATCCATGCGGAGGGCGAATACACGGCATCGGAGAAACTGGCGATGGCCGCCGAGGTGATTCAGCGCCAGCCCGCGGCCATCCAGCTGCGCTATTTGCAGACACTGTTGGATATCGGAATGGAGAAGAACACGACCATCGTATTTCCGCTCCCCATTGATATGCTGGCTTCACTGGATCATCTGATCAAGGGGACGCAGCGCAAAGAGGCGGATAAGTCTTAAAACATGGCTCAAACGGAAGGCGAGAAGGAAATCGTTCTCGGCAATAAACAGCTCATCAGTCTTTTTTTCGTGGTGGTGGCGCTCTGCGGCGTATTCTTCGCGCTGGGCTACATGATGGGACGGCCTGCCAACAAGCAGTTGCTTGCGACCGCAACGGATGCCGCTCCGGCAACGCCGGCGCCAACGGCCGCAACAGCGCCGGCCGCACCGACGGATTCGCAGGATTCGCAGGCACCCGGGGATTCCGAGACGGCGCCGCAATCTCCACCCGCGCCGACCCCGGTCCCAACCCCGTCCCCAACAGAGACGCAACCCGCCCAAGATGCGCCCGCCGCCGCGCCCGCGCCTGTGGCCGCCAAGCCGATCGCTCCCGAGCCCGGAGCCACGTACCTTCAGGTCACCGCGCTGCTGCGGCCGGATGCCGACAAGCTGGTGAAGGCCCTGCGCGAGCAAACTCTGCCCGCGCTGGTGGCCGAAAGTTCGAAGCCCGACCTGTTCCGCGTCCTCGTGGGACCGTATCACTCAACGGCCGACGTCGCCGACGCCAAGGCGAAACTGAAGGCCTTGGGCTTCGCCAACGCCTTCGTCCAGAAGCAATAGTCGTTGCAACACATTTGCATTCGGACACACCAACAAATACCGCCGTCGAATCGCAAACACAACCCGATTGCGCGCGCGGCTCGGAACGAATATTTCCTCGCCGCGAAATACCGAGCCGCTATTTACCGAGCCGCTATTTACTGAGCCGCGATTTTGCCGAGCCGCGACGGCAAGGGAGCGGTTCTGAATCCTCAGCCTGAAGGGATCTGCTAATAGCCTGCGCACGCGCACGCGGGATACGCATACTTGTGCCTCTCGCGCCCGCGTTATTCGCCGTCGACGGAGGAAACATCCTCGGCACGGTGACGGACCCGCGCGGCGCGCTGATCCCCGGGCGCCAAGGTCACCGCAACAAAGCCTGACCACGGATGCCCGCGCTTCTATAGGACCTGCTGACAGCTACCTACAACATGCAGATCGATGCCGCCGACTTCAAACCACTCCGGCGCACCGGAACCGCGATCGATGCCGACAGCCGGGTCGTGAATGCCGCTCTCACAATCGGCGAAAAGAGCGAGGTCATTACCATCTGCGAATCCGCTGCCCACGTCGAACAACCTGCGGATCGCCGAATCGAAGTCGCTGCGGTTGCGCCTCGAAGGTTTCAATGGCTTTCAACCGCGCGCAGTTCTTCGGGCCGCAGCCGGTGGACGGCAATATCGACAGCCCGACGTTCGGTTACGTAGTGAGCGCAATCGCGCCGGGTCTGATGCAGGCGAGCGCGAAGTTTGTTTTCTGAGACTACGCCGCCGATGCGGCCAACTCGCAACCCGGGTGACCGCAGTTGCATGAGATCTCAATCGTATCCTTCGCCTCCCGGCAGGACGTGCTGCAGTAGTTGCTGCCCGGCTCGGCGGGGCAGATGCAGGCGGGATGCGCGCACTTTTTGGTTTCCTCAGCCATAGGAACCTCCGGCTTCAGCCTACAGCATTTCGTGGGCCAACAGGGGAATCACTTCCGCGCGATCATCACGCGTGACGGGTAGAATCCCTGCTGAACCTTACGGTCGTGCTCGACTTCGAAATCGAAATCGGCAATGGCATCGGGCACCGCCGTCTCCACCTGACGCCCCCAGAACGCGGGGGCGAGACCACCGGCGATGCGGTAGAGCGCGTTGAAGGCCGGTACATGCTGCCCGATCAGCACCAAAGCCAGGCGGCCTTCGGGACGCAATACGCGGTGCATCTCGCCCAGCGCCCGCAGGATGTCTTCACCGCCCATAAGCTCCAGCAGGTAGCAGCAGACCACCGCGTCGAAGGCGCCGTCGCGAAACGGCATACTGCACGCATCCACGGCCTGGCAATGCGCGCTGGCGCCGGGAAGCCGGCGGCGCGCCAGACGCTGCGTCCGCGCGGCCATGTTGGGCGAAAGATCGAACCCGCAGGTCAATCCGCCGCTGTTGATGCGGGCGAGGCGCCGGAACATCTCCCCGGAACCCGTGGCCACCTCGAGCACGCGCATGCCGTCGCTGATGCCCGAGAGCGACAGGGCCACCTTATGCGCCTTCTCATGAAACAGAAGCGTCGAAAGCGGGTAGATTCCCGCCACAAGATCGTAGATCCGCCGCGTGGGGCCGGGAAGTCCGCGGAAGCCGTTTCGGTCGACCTTCGTCCGCCGTTCGACAGAAGCCAGGGGCGACATCAGGAAACCGCCGCCAGCCGGATCTCCGGTTCCGGCAGTTCGATCTGTATACGCGTACCTCGGCCTGGTTGGCTGTCAATCAGCATTCGATAATCCTGGTTGTAAAGTACCTTCAACCGCTCTCTGACGTTCGTCACCCCGACACCCCTGTTGAAGATGGTTGCAAGCTCCGCCTCCGGCACGCCGACGCCGTCGTCTTCCACTTCGATCGAGACGCGGCCGTTGCCGCGGGCCGTCCGTATGGTCACCGTGCCCCCATCGATCCGGTTCGAAATTCCATGCTTGATCGAGTTCTCGATCAGCGGCTGCAGCAGCATGCTCGGGACAAGCATATCCAATGTGGTCGGATCGATGTGCTTCACCACGCGAAGTTTGTCGCCGAATCGCACCAGTTCAATTGAAAGATAGTCTTCAATGAACGCCAATTCGTCCCGCAGCGGCGCGAAATGCTCCTGGGCGCGCAGGCGTCCTCTCATAATACGCGAAAGCCGGAGCACCATGGTCCGGGCCTGTTCGGGATTGAGGCGGATCAGCGTGGAAATCGAGTTCAGCGTATTAAAGAGGAAGTGCGGATTGATGCGGCTGGCCAGAGCGTCCAGACGCGCTTCGATCAGCAGGCGCTTCTGCTCTTCCAGCTTGACCTCGTTGCGCGTGTTGTTCCAGACCTTGAGCGGAAGCGTGATGCAGAAGTAGGTCGAGGCGTAAACCGCGACCAGCAGCAGCACAGGGTCCTTCAAGCGAGCGATGGTGAAAAGTTCGTGTGGAAAGATGGTCCCGATGCCCTGGCGCAGAAATTCGGTGGCAATGACCGCCGAGCCGAAGAAGAGGTAAAAGAGCGCGTTGCGCAGTTCGTGGCGGTGCTCGAAAACGCGGTAAAAATTGGCGTCCGGAAACGGCGACAGACGCCAGACATCTTCTTTTTCAGGTACGGCGTCGCGCAGCATGCCGCCGATCAGACCGGCTATGGCGAGAAAGGGCAGCGACGCCACTTCCGGGTGAGGAAAAGCAAGCATGCAGGGAAGCGAGATCAGCATTCCGCCGACCCAGCCGCAGACGTAGCCGCCGGTGATGCCTGCCAGCAGGCTGCCTTCGAGCGAAAGATCCAGCGCGGCGTAAGAACCGTGCGTGACGATGCGGATGAGAACGCCTGGAGCGAAAACCGCGGCGAACCAGAGCGCCAGGCGCACACGCTGCGCCAGTGTCCGCTCTTCGCGCAGAAGCATGCGCTTGACCGCCTCGCTCCGCACGCCGAAACTGGCGATGGACGCGGCGACGCCGATCTTCACCAGCAGCGTAATGAAGTGCTGTTCCACGTCAGCGCTAATTATAATGGAGTTATTCCGAAGTTCCCTAATTTCAACATGGAAAATCCCACAGGTTTCGGGTTGTCGCATGTGGCGCAGGCACAGTTTCCGACGGAATACGGCGTCTTCCGGATCCATGGCTACGAAGGCCGGAGCGGAGGGCGCGTGGAAGAAGCGGTGGTGCTCGAAATGGGCGATCCGGGCAAAGGCGGACCGCCGCTGCTGCGAATCCATTCGGAATGCCTGACGGGCGATGTTTTCCATAGTCTGCGATGCGATTGCCGCGCGCAGCTCGAGATCGCGCTCAAGGAGATTTCGAGCGAAGGGCGCGGCCTGATTATTTATGAGCACCAGGAAGGGCGGGGCATCGGGCTCATGAACAAGCTTCGGGCGTATGAATTACAGGATCGCGGCGCCGATACGGTTGAAGCCAACGAACAGCTCGGATTTGAAAGCGACTTGCGCAGCTATTCGCTGCCCGGCGCAATCCTGCGGCATCTCGGCATTGTGAGCGTGCGGTTGATGTCGAATAACCCGGCCAAGGTCAAGGCGCTGCAGGATGCCGGGATCGACGTGGCCGAGCGCGTTCCGTGCATCGCGGTGGAGCATGAGTCGCGCCGGGGCTATCTGGAGACGAAGCGCGACAAGATGGGGCACTTGCTTCGGGACGCCTGAGCGTTCGGACCAGGCCCACCAAAAGACCCGCCGAAAGACAGCCTGTCGAACGGAGTCGTGGCGCAGACGCTCGCGTCTGCCGCACCGGCACTCGTGCCGGTGCTTTTGGAAACCCGGGCTATGCGGCATTACGCTTGAGCGGGTGGAAGAACCGCTTGCTTACGCGCGCGGCTCAGAACCCTTTCAGGATGTTGATGCGGCCGTTTACGGTGGAGAGCCGGAGTTCGGGGCCGTCGCTTCCGAGCGTGCCCTCGATGTGATTGTTCCGATGAAAATTCCCGTGCACATGCTCGTAAACATCCACGCCGCCGGGTAGTCTCAGCGTTATGCCTCCGTTGGTGGTCTGCACCCGAATCGAACCCGCGGGTCTGTCGCGCAGGGTCAGGTCGACCGAGCCGTTCACGGTGTGGGCGTCGCAATCACCGGCGAAATCGCGCAACTCGATGCGGCCGTTCACAGTCTCGGCTTCGATCGCGCCGCGAATATGTTCGGCCTCGATGGAACCGTTCACGGATCGCAGATGGGCGCCATCGGTGTTACGCAGCAGAATCGGCCCGTTGGTGCTGTTCACGCGCTCGATCACGGCATCGCGCGGAAGACGGATTTCGTAGCGCGCGCCGCCGCGATAGAAGGTCGGCTGAGAGGTGCGGATCTCGATCGAATCGGGCGTATGACGAACGTCAACGTGAACCGCATCGAGCAGGCTTTCGCGGGATGCAAATTTCACGCCTGAGATATCCACCGAGCGCTTGTCCCAGCCCTCGATTTCGACGCCGCCGTTGGGATTATCAATCTCTATGCGCCCCCCCGGCTGGAGATCGTAATTGTAGTGGAAATCGGCCTGATAAGCGTCGAAATCCCCGATATCGCAGCCGACGAGCAGCAGCGCCGTGGCCAGAGCCAGGGCCAGTCGCATCCGGTCCTCCTTCTGTTGGAGTGTTACGCGCGGGCCGGCTTGGGAGTTCGCAATTAATGCGGCAATTCCCACTCGCCCGCGACGATGTGCGACGTGACGTCGGACGGGTTGGAGGGTTGGATGCCGTTGGGCGCGTGGCGAAGCACCATCATGTTCGCCGTTTCGCCGACCGCGATGCGCGCGCCGGCCGCGGGTACGACCCATTCGCCGGTCAGGTCGATGCGGTCCGAGGCCTGGGGCACCGGCACGTCCTTGCGCAAGCCGACAGCGCGGATCTTTTTGCCCTCGATGATCACGATGGAATCCTCGACGGGCGGAGCGCCGGGCGCTACGATTGTCGTGGCGCCTATCAGCACTTTCAGCCTGCCCTGCGGCTGTTTTTTGCAACCGGCCAGCGCCAGCAAAATCAGAATCCAAATCGCCTTCTTGGGCATGCGCAACCGCAGTATCGCATGCGCAGCATGGAAGACGCGACTCAAGTAGCGTGTCCCACTTAAAGTCGCGTGTACAACTTAAGCCGCGTGATAAGGTTCGGGAAGTGAATCTTTGCGATCTGTTCGATCTGTCTTTGAAAGGCCGCCGCGACAAGGTTGCGCTCGAATTCCGCGGCGCGGTTTTCACCTTCGGCGAAATGGATGCGCGCAGCAATCGGCTCGCGCGGGTGTTCGCCGACCGGGGTCTGCGGTCGGGCGACCGTCTCTGCGTGTATCTGGCGAACTGCCTGGAGATGATCGATATTTATCTTGCGTGCGTGAAGAGCGGGTTGATCTTCGTGCCGATCAACATCCTCTATCGCGACCGCGAGATTTCGCATATTTTCGGCGACGCCGAACCGCGCGCGCTGGTGACCGATGCTGAGGTGGTGACAGACGTTCCGATCTGGACGCCCGCCGACCTGACGCGCGAGGCGGCGGACATGCCCGATCTGCGGCCCGAAGCGCACCTTGACGGCGATGCGCCCGCGGGCATCATTTACACGTCGGGGACTACGGGGACTTCGAAAGGCGCGGTGCTGACGCACAACAATTTCGCCTCGAACGCCGTGAACCTTCTGGCCTGCTGGGAGATTTCGGCGGCCGACCGGTTTCTGCTCGCGCTGCCTTTGTTCCATGTGCACGGGCTGGGCAACGGGCTCCACTCCTGGCTGGTGAGCGGCTGCCGCATGCGGCTGCTGGAGCGCTTCGAGCATAAAAACGCGGCGGCGGAGTTTGCGGATTTCCGACCGACGCTGTTTTTCGGCGTGCCGACGATTTACGTGCGGCTGCTGGATCTCGATCGCGACACGGCGCGCGAAATGGGTTCGTATATGCGTTTGTTTGTTTCGGGGTCGGCGCCGCTGCCGGTGCAGGTGCTGGAAGAATTCCGGGAGTTGTACGGCCACACCATTCTGGAGCGCTACGGCATGAGCGAAACGATGATGAACATGAGCAATCCTTACGCCGGAGAGAGGCGCGCGGGGACTGTCGGGTTTCCGCTGCCGGGCGTTTCGGCGAGGCTGCTGGATCGTGAGCTGCAGCCCGTGCCGTACGGCGAAATCGGGGAAATTTATCTGCGCGGCCCGAACATTTTCGCGGGTTATTGGCGGCGAGAGGAGGCGACGCGCGAGGCTTTTGTCGACGGCTATTTCAAGACGGGCGATCTGGCTACGCGCTCGCCGGACGGGTATTTCACGCTGACGGGGCGCAAGAGCGACCTGATCATTTCGGGGGGATTCAATATTTATCCGCGCGAGATCGAGGAGTTTCTGCAGGAGCAGCCGGAGATCGCGGAGGCGGCGGTGGTCGGGCTGCCGGATCGCGTGCGGGGCGAGGTGCCGGTAGCGTATGTGGTCGCCGCCGGGCAGCTGGATGCGGGGAAGATCGAGGCGCGCTGCCGGGCGAAACTGGCTTCGTTCAAGATCCCGCGGGAGTTCATTGAGGTGGAGCGGCTGCCGCGGAATGCCATGGGGAAGATTCAGAAGCATCTGCTGCCGAAGGTCGGGCGGGCAGGGTGAGTTCGGGGGTAGACCCGGTTTTCATGTCATTCGCAAAAACGAACTCCCTTGGGTGGGGCAGGCCGCTCGAAAATTCGAACCCATTTTGGCGTCATCGGGCGAGCGGCTCCGCGGTGGGTTGAGAGTAAAGGTTGACCGGATGCGGCGACTGGTAAGCCTTTTTTGTTTAACGAAACATCGCTGCTACTGTAAAAGGTTGTCTTGGGGCGGAAAGGAACCGAAGGCACACTGGGACAGTTCATCCCCAACGAACTGTGCGCCGCTCATAACTCGCGCGGTATCGCCTACAGCACCTTCTTCAGCGCGTGACCCACGCCCTTGCCGACCTTGCCGACACCCTTGACAGACCCGACGGTCACGTCCTTGCCCGCCTTGACCGCGCCGGTTCCGACAGCGGCTCCGGCGTCGATCGGATGAAGCGTCGCAAGATCCACCGCACCTTTGCCAACGCCCACGGCCGCGCTGCCCGCGCCTTTGGCGACGCCTCCGGCAGCGGTTCCCACGCCACTGCCGATTTCCTTCGCCGCGCCTTTTTTCGCCTTTTTGGATTTCTGCGTTTTCGCGGGCGGGTCGTCCGGGGTCGATCCGGCGAACGCCAGGGAGGACAATCCAAGCACTGCGGCGAAGACGACGGCTCTGGTGCGCATATGACCGATATTATCGCGCGATCCGAGCGCTTACTGCACAAGCATCACCGCACCCTGCCAGAACGCCGCCTTCTGCGACGTGGTATCGAGCACGGTGACCTGGCAGTTATATTCACCCGCCGGCAGCTGTTTCAGCGACAGATCGAATCGCAGCGGCAGCGCCTTTGTTTTCGGGTCCAGTCCATTCGCAACCAGCATAGGAGGGGTTTCGAAAGCCTTCGTCTGACCTTTATAAAACGTCACGAAACCTACAATCGGCTCAACGGTCGCGGCCGCCCGTTCGTAAGCCTGGAGGAAAACATACATGTCGCGGTTCTTATTGAATACCCGCGTCACGCTGGGAATCAGCTTCCTGCCGTCCGCGATGAGCGGATTCACGGCGTCGGCCTTGGCCCGATCCTTGTCTTTCTCCGCGTCGGCCAGCGCGTCGCGGTCTTCCACACGCTGGCTGCTCAGCACCACCGAACTGATGGGGACGCGCTTCAATTCCTTATTCAGATTCGGCACCACGAACGAACTCTGGAACGTGCCTATTCTGCCCGTCTCGTCGTCGCGAGCCAGAAACTTGATGGTGTACTTCCCGGGCGAGGACGGCAACAAGGTGAATCCCGCGGTATACACGATGGGGCTCTTCGCCAGTTCCTCCGCGGTCTGATCGCTGATCTTCTTATCGATCCTGTCGCGGATGTTCTGAATGGTGGTGCCGTAATCGTCCTTGATTTCGAGAATGAAGTGCAGCGTGGTGCGGTCCGCGCCGCCCTTGCGGGCCAGAGCCAGCTCGCTTCCGGGAATCTTCACCACGACCGGCACGTAATACTCGGCGTTGTTGAGCTGGAAATAATTCACTTCCATGGCGATGGTCAGGTCGGTGATCGGATCGCCCAGCATGAAGGCATCTTCCAACTGGCGTTCCTTATCGGCTGTCGTGAACTTGCTGAACTGCTTGCCCGCGAAGTAACCCTGGCGGAATTCGAGACTGGCCGAGAGGCCGTTGTTCAGCGTGATTTTGACCCGCCGGAACTTGCCGTCGAGATTCTGATTGCTCGTGTAATAGCCGATGACGTAGTAACTCGAAATCGCCTTCTGCGCTCTGACGATTCCCTGTGAAAGATCGTTGTTATCGAGCAGCGCCTTGCCGCCGGTGTCGCTCGCCAGCGCATAGAGCGTGTCCTGCGACTGCTGGAAGTTGCCCATGAAAGAGCCGGCCGACGCGCCGGTATACATACCCGCGCCGCCGGGGTTGCCCTGCGTGGCATTGCCGAGAGGCGGCAGCGCCACCAGCCCGCGCGCGTCGATGGGCCAGAAGGAAACGCCCGCGCGCACGGCGGCGTTGGTGGTCGCGTGCAGCTGCGACATGTTATCCACCCCGTTCAGCTGGAGTCCGCTGGCGAAATAGAGGAGGACTTTCTTCTCGTTGAGCTTGCCCAGCATCTTCGCGGCGGTCTGAAGCGCCGAAAGCTGCCGGTCGGTATTGAAGATGTTGAACTCGCTGTCGTCCTGGCCGAACGCCGCGCCGGTATCGGCGGTGCTGTCGTCGTTGGTGGCTTCGTCGAAGCCCTGCGACTCGCCGACAGCAATGGTCTGGATGATCGTCGAAAGCCGATCGCGATCCGCCGTGAAATCCTGCAGCACCTGCACGGCCCCGCTGCGGAAAATCATGATGGCCATCAGGTCGGCCTTCGTCATCTGCGTGCTGACGAACTTCTGCGCGGCGTCGAGCGCGCGGATCTGGTCCGCCGGCGGCAACGCGGTCATGTCGAAGTAGAGAGCAAGCAGACGATGGTCCTTGTATTTCATGTCCCCGGGAGATTCCGGCGCAATCTGCGTGGAGGGGAAACGGTTCAGCACCTTGGCGTCGATCGGGGTCGGCGGCAGAGGCTCGGGAGTCTCCGGGAGATGCTCGACGTCGAAAAACTTGATCTCCTGCGGAGCGCCGTCTTCGGTGACGGTGAAATCCTTCTGAGTCAGTCCTTCAACGAACTTCCCGCTCTTGTCCGTGACGTTAATGGTTTCGATCACAAGCTGCGTGCTGGTGGAGAAATCGGCCTTGGGCTCGGCGGCTTGCTGCTGCGGCTGCTGTGCTGCGGCAATCGCGCACAACAGTGGCAATAAGGTAAGAACCGCTCCCTTACGGTCGCGGCTCAGAAAGCGGTCGCGGCTCAGAAAGCGGTTGTGGATCGGAAAGCGGTTGTGGATCGGAAAGCGGCGTTCAGTCATTCTCATGTCAGAACCTCAGACGCAAAGTGGTTGTCAGGTCGCGCATCCCATTCGCCGCCGCGGGCACGCCGAACTGCGGACTGGTGATGTTGGTATTGAAAGAAGTGTAAGTAACGTGATTGATGGGATTGATGGAGTCGATGCGTAAGTCGAGAGTGTACTTATCCTTCATGCGGAAGGTGCGCCCGAGCGAGGCGTTGAACGTGAATTGAACCGGGCCGGTGATGGAGTCGCGTCCGGCGTTGCCCCAGGTTCCGATCGGCGCCGTATAAGCCAGAGGATTCAGGGAAAGCCCGGGAGGCGCGTTGGTGACCGAAGCGCCCGTATAGTCCGGACGAATGCCGGTGAATCCGGTTCCCGGAATCACAGCCGCGCCATCGATCGGCGTCAACGGCATACCGGTGCCGGCGGTAATGGTCGAGATGACGGTCCATTCCTTGAATGCCGCGCCGCGCCATCCGCTCAGCAGCGTGCCGCCGCCGATGCCCATGCCCGTGGTGTACTGCGTCGTCCAGCTCACCGCGTGACGCTGATCGAAGCTGGACAGCGAACGCTCGGCGTCGAGATCCAGCCAGTTCTGCGCGACTACGGCGGTTGTCGCGACCGCTGCCGCGCCACCCCCGCCCGACCCGGTGAAGAAATTGCGCCCGCCCAACGAGGCGTCGTCGATGGATTTGGAGTAAGTGTATTGAACGGTCGACGTCAAACCATCGTGCAGGCGACGCCGCAGCTGCATCGTTCCGGCTTCGCGTTCCGAGTTGCCGTTCGATGTCTCGTAAATAAAGCCCGAAGGGCAGGTCGGACAAGGACTCGTCACGCCGACGGGATAAGTGTTGGGATAGAACTCCTGCACGGCCCGCGTTCCTTTGATGCCGTTGTAAGTGGCGATCATCACGAACGAACCGGGCAGATCCCGCTGCAGCGAAGCCTGCCAGTTCTGCGCGTAGCCGATGCGAAAGTTCGGATCGATGCCGAAGGTGTCCGTCACCGAAGGCAAGGAAAGATTATTGAAGCCGTTGGCAAGCGTGAACGGACTGGCCGGATTGTTCGCCACCTGAAAACTCGTGGAGAGCGGCGCCTGCTGCGCCATCTGCGACGCGATCTGCTGATAGACCGACGTATTGTAACGGAGGCTGTAGCCAGCGCGAATCACTACGGAAGACGCCGGGAAGGGGCGCCACGCAATGCCGACGTTCGGTTCGAATTCGTGCAGATCGGGCCGTATCAGCGAATTCGGATACTTCTGGCCTGTAAGCGATCCCACCGGGTCCGATCCCAGAACGGGTGCGATTGCGCTGTAGCCCGGCGCCACGTCGAGATTGACCAGCCTGCCGTAGAGTTCCGTGATGGGCGAACCGTAATCCCAGCGGAGGCCGGCATTCAACGTCAGCGAGGGGCCGATGCGCCAGTCGTCGTTGACGAAGGCGTCGTCCATGGTCGAGCGAAAATACTTATCCGCGTTGCCGAACGCGATGGAGGCCGTATCCGGAACGCCGAGAAGGAAATCGGCGAAATCGGATCCGGTCCCAGGCACGGCAACGCCGTTCACAAACTCGGCGGTGGCGTCGCCGGTGAAGGCATACGCGCCGCGCGGGTTCGACTCGGCGAGTTGATTGAACTCCTGGCGGCGATAATCGCCTCCGTATTGGACATTATGGCGGCCATGAATCCACAGCCCGTTGTAAGTCTCGGCCATGGTCTGATTGCGGTTATATGAGGGAAGCCCGTCGGAAAGCGCGCTGATGCCGCTCGAAGCAAAGGCGAGTGTGGGCGGACCGTAATAGGTGGGGTTCTGATCGTTTCCGGTAATGCCGGCGGTGCCCGATACGTTCTCCCGGTTGTCGAAGTACGGCGTCGCATGCGTGTCGAAGCGGGTGTACCGAACCTCGAACGTGCCGAAGGTTCGGGGAGTGAACCGGCGCTGCCAATTCAGCTGGATATTCAGTCCCAGCACCGTTGACTTATCCGTGAATCCGAAAAT
>JASHSD010000149.1 GCA_030036985.1 Bryobacteraceae bacterium | reverse complement strand
TGGCGAATCGTTCATCGACGAAATCGCCGCCGCAACCGGCGTGGATCCGGTCGAATTCCGTCTGCGTTACATGGACGATCCCCGGGCCAAGGTGGCGCTAACCACGGCGGCCGAACACGCGAAATGGGAGAAGCGTCCTTCGCCGAAGCGTGCTCCCGCGAACGGCGACATCCTGACCGGCCGCGGCATCGGCCTTGCCCTTCGCGGCGGCACGCACGTGGCGACGGTCGCCGAAGTCGAAGTGAATCGCGGCACCGGCGCCATTCGCGTAAAACGCCTCGTCTGCGCGCACGATTGCGGATTGATCGTCAATCCGGGCGCGCTGCGCGGGACCATCGCGGCGAACCTGGTTCAATCCACCGGCCGCGCGTTGATGGAAGAAGTGACCTTCGACCGCACCAACGTCACCAGCGTCGATTGGAAGACTTATCCGGTGGCGCGATGGTCCGACGTGCCGCAGGTCGAGATTATTCTTCTGAACCATCCGGAAGCGCCATCGACCGGCGCGGGCGAGCCCTCCAGCCGTCCGACCGCCGCCGCCATTGCGAACGCCATTTTCGATGCGACGGGAGTGCGTTTGCGTCAGGCGCCGTTAACCGCGGCAAAGCTCAAAGCGGCGATGGTGTAAGGCAGGCAACAAGCCTCTTGTGGGGCCGGCGCTTCGGCGCTGCCGGCCGCCCTTCCGGGCGGTCCTGGAGTCACGCAAATCCGAGGGGCGGCAGAGATGAGTGTCTGCGCCACGGTGGTGAAGACAGCCTGTCGAACCGAGTCGTGGCGCAGATGCTCGCGTCTGCCGCACCGGCACTCGTGCCGGTGCTTTTGGGCTCGAGTATGTGAGAAACCCGGGTTAGGTTCAATACTGTTCACTTAATGATCCTGATTGCTTCGCGAAGATTAAGCCGCGGTGGCGGTTGGACACATCTGGGCCGGAGCGGGAAACCGCTCATTTTGCGTTTAACGCCGCGCGGAGTTCGCCGGTTGCGGCTGGACACGACGCGCTCCTGCAGGATCTCCTCCAGGACGGAGTTATGAAAGGCTTTCCTGTGCTGAGGGGGGAATAGCGCCGTAGACCGACATTTTGCGGCGGATGATGCGGACGGCATGCAGGAAGGAGAGACGGTCCGGGTCTTCATCGGCTCTGAGCGCGGCTTCATGCATCAGGCCGCGCACGGCGAAGTGGGCCAGCAGCAGGCCATAAAACTCCTGCCGGACCAGATCCGGGGTCTTGCTGCGCAGAACAATGCGGGCTCCGCGCAGATGGGTCTTCAGCTCATCGAACGCGGTTTCGATTTCCCAGCGCTCATGATAGAGAGCCGCCAGTTCAGCGGCCGGGGCTTTTGTGTGATCCAGGATCGTGGTCACCAGGCGGTAAATCGGTTCTGCGTCGGTCACCCCCTCAAGGCGGTAATCGAGCACGCGAACGACGACGCCATTGGTCTTGCGCCGCCAGTCCCGTTCCGAAGCAAAAATTCGGCTCAGATAAGAGCCGTCCGGCAGCCGCTTCTCGCAGACCAAACGCATATTCTTTTTCACCCGCCACAGCAGTTCCGCGCCCGTGGCCGCCGCCTGCGCCCACATCCGGAATCCGAAGAAATTGCGGTCCGCCAGGCATAACATGCCTTTTTCAAGATGGGGCAGGACCGTTTTCGACAGCGCGATCTCGCTGGTCGTGCAGCCCGCCATCTGCGTGCCGAACAGGACGTGGGCGCCGATCTCGGCCAGCGCCACAAAGCGGATCTGCGGATACGCGCTCTCGCCGCGACTGGCCCCCGGGCGGCCGAAGACCTCGTCATTGTCCTTCTCATCGGCAACATCCAATGTGCTGCCGTCCAGGCTCACCAAACGCCATTCGCCATACCATGCGCCCCTGGTGGCCTTCACCGCAACGGGCCGTACCACTTCATCGTGCAGTTGCCGCAACGGCTCCCAGCCCAGTCTGGTTCGCGCCTGCGAGATGCCTGAGTTGCCCGCCACTTTGATCTTCGCCGACGGCTCCAGCAGCCACTGCACTCCCTCCGGAAGGCAACGCAACACCTCGCGATACGACGACTGCATATACAGCGCCAGTGCGATCACGTAGTAGATCACTACGTGCGCCGGCAGGTCCCGTTCCCGGATGCTCGCCTTCGCGGTCGCCGCCAGCACCGCATGAACCCTCGGCAGAGGGAAAGTTCTGGCGATCACCCCAAGACTGATGTGATCTGTAATTCGCGAGCCGGCGGGCAACTCGGCGATAGTTCGGGCCATTTGCGCTCCTCCTGTCTAAAACAGAATAGCGCAATTATGTTATTAAGTGAAGAGTATTGGGGTTAGGTTGGCATTGGGTTGGCAACCTGCGGGGGATTGGCTGGCAGTCTGCCGTGCCCGGACTCCTCCAAGCGCTTGTGATGGGACGAAGCATGCGTCCCGAAGACAATCCTGCCGGCTTGGAACCGGTAGCTGCTTGGTAACATCCTTCCCTCTCAATCAAATCAACGGCCTGCGCCCACCCCGCCTTACATCCCCGATTCCGCCTGCTACCATCGAGCCGACTCCAATGCAAAAAGAAATTCGCGCCGCCACCGGCCGCGCCCAGCCAACCCCAAGAAAAGAAACTGGATAAGCCCAAATTGGCTTCGTTTGGCAAAATTCACTTGCAATCCGCTTGGCCGGGATCCCGAAGTTTTTACTTGCGCTTTGTTCACCCGCCTAGGGTGAGATTGTAAACGTAGAATTCCGTCTGCCGGACCCATCCGCGCGCTTCATACAGCGCCTGAGCCGATTGATTGGTGACCTCAGTCGACAGCGTCAGACGGACCGCGCCGGCGGCGCGCCCGAATCGCGCGGCTTCATCAAGCAATTGCGCCCCTATACCTTGGCGCCGAAACTCGGGAGCGACGAAAAGGTCGTTCAGGATATAAATTCTCGCCGCCGATGCCGACGAGAAGCTGGGAAACAACTGCGCAAATCCCACCGTCGATCCATCCGGCTGCTCGGCGATGAAAACGATCGACTGATCGTGCCGGACTCGATCGAACAGGAATCGATACGCCAGATCCGGATCGCTCGGCTTGCGATAGAACTGCCTATAGGCATCGAACAAGGGGACCACGAGCTCCACATCGAAAATCGAAGCCTGCCGGATCGTCACCATATCTCGTTCACAGCCATTTTGCGCCTCTATTCCGCCCCAATTCAATAATTTGAGGCTTCGCGCCGAACTCACCCCACGCCCGGCGCCTCTAAGATGCGGTCGAGGAGTTTCCATGACCATCAATCCCCAGGGCAGCGTCAACGTGCCCACACCAGGCACGCCGGTGCAGGTCACAACCGACACCACCGTCACCGCTTCGAAGATATTCTTTCAGGTTATCCCCGGGCTGACCGGCAAGATGTACGTCGGCAGCCCCACGATGAACAAGACGACGCTCGCCGGTTGCGCGCGCGTTCTTTGGCCCAACTCCACGGGCGGCTTTTCCGAGCACTTTTACATCGAAACGCAGGACGGCGAGAATTCCATTCGCGTGGCCGATTACGCGGTAGACGCCGACGTCGCGGGGGAAGGGCTGCTCGTGACTTACTGGACCGAGTAGCAAAGTGGGGTAGGTTGCCAACCTGCGGCCGATTGGCAATCGGC
>JASHSD010000148.1 GCA_030036985.1 Bryobacteraceae bacterium | reverse complement strand
AGGAAAAAGGACTGCAGGTTTGGCGCAGCCGCTGCTTCTGAAAGCCATCGTTCTCTGCGGCGGTTTGGGAACGCGGCTGAGTCCCGTTCTGAAGGATCGGCCGAAGACGCTTGCGACCGTTTCCGGCCGTCCGTTTCTGGCGTATCTGCTCGATCAGCTTGTCGCCGCCGGATTCGAGGACGCGATCCTCGCCACCGGGCATTTCGGCGATCAGGTCCGCGATGCATTTCAGGATTATTACCGCGGCCTGCGCATTGCTTATTCGCAGGAGACTTCGCCGCTCGGCACGGCCGGAGCCCTGCGCGCGGCGGCCTCGGGGCTCGATCGCGCGCTGGTTATGAACGGCGATTCGTGGTGCGAAGCCGACCTGCGGAGTTTCGTTCAGTCGCATTTCGAATCCGGCGCGCTGAATTCGATGGTGGTAACGGCAATGGAGGATTGCCGCCGATACGGCACGGTCGAGATGGACGCCGCCAGCGCGGTTACCGCGTTTCACGAAAAGCGCGCGAGCGCCGATCGTCCGCAGCCGGGCTTCATCAACGCAGGTATCTATCTGCTCTCGCGCGATCTGATCGAATCGATTCCCTCGGATCGCCCGGTATCGCTCGAACGCGAAGTGTTTCCCGCCCGGCTCCGAACAGATCAGCGACACGGTCGTCTGCATGCGTGGCAATGCGCCGGGCGATTCATCGACATCGGCACTCCGGAATCGTTCGCGTCGGCCGATCGGTTCTTCGCTTCGCCGCGCAGGGGAATCGTCCTGCTGGATCGCGACGGAACCATCAACGTCGAGCGGCATTATCTCTCGTCGGTCGAAGGCATGGAGTTGCTTCCGGGTTCGGGCGAAGCTGTGCGCAGGCTGAATGGCCTCGGCGTGCCGGTCGTAGTGATCAGCAATCAGACTGTGGTTGCGCGCGGCGACTGCTCGGTCGATACGCTCCGAGCGATCAATCGGCGCATGGTCGAACTTCTGGCGGAGCAAGGCGCCTCTGTGGACGCGATCTATTGGTGCCCCCACTCGCCCGACGACAACTGCGGGTGCCGCAAGCCGCGAACCGGCCTGCTCGATCATGCGGCGTGGATCTTCGGGGCCGATCTCTCGCGATCGTTCCTCGTGGGCGACAAGTGTTCCGATATCCAAGCGGGCCTGAACGCGGGCGCGACGACCTTTCTCGTGCGCACGGGCCACGGAGAAGACGCGCTGCGGAAAGGCGGCTGCGAGCCGCACTATATTGTGGAAAATCTGAACTCCGCCGCCGAGGGGATTTGCCGGATAATACAGGGAAATGTCTATGGAAAGCGAGACGGTCAACGGATGAGTTTCTGGGAAAACAAGAGAATCGTACTCACCGGCGGCGGAGGCTTTCTCGGAAGCCATGTCAGAGAGGCGCTGACAGCCGCGGGCTGCCGCGACGTGTTCGTGGTGCGCAGCCGCGAATTCGATCTGACGAAGGAAACGGAAGTCGCACGGCTTTTTTCCGACAGCCGCGCGAAATCGCCCGATATCGTGCTTCACCTGGCGGGACTGGTCGGCGGCATCGGCGCCAACAAGGCCAGACCGGCGGATTTTTTTTACCGCAATCTGATGATGGGCACGCTGATGCTGCATTACTCGTGGCTGGCCGGCGCGCGAAAGTTCGTCGCCGCAGGCGCCGGCTGCGGTTACCCGGAGCACGCCCCGATTCCGCTCCAGGAGACATCGTTCTGGGACGGCATGCCGCAGGCCGAAAGCGCGCCCTATTCGCTGGCCAAGCGCCTGCTGCAGATCCAGGCCGCGGCTTACTTCAAACAACACGGGTTCCCGTCGATCGTCGGCGTTCCGGGCAATATTTACGGGCCTTACGACAACTTCGATCTGGAGAATGCGCACGTCGTTCCGGCGCTCGTCAGAAAGTTCGTCGAGGGCAAGGACGTGGTGGTGTGGGGATCCGGCAAGCCCACGCGGGATTTCGTTTATGCGGGCGATGTGGCGCATGGACTGCTGCGCGCCGCCGAGGTTTACGACCGGACCGAAGTGGTGAATCTGTCTTCGGGCGAAGATCATTCGATCCGCGAGGTGGTTGACGCGCTGGTGGACATCACAGGATTCACGCGTTCCATGACTTGGGACGCTTCGCGTCCCGACGGCCAGCTGCGGCGCCTATTCGACATCTCGAAGGCGCGGAAGGACCTCGGTTTTAACGCAACCACAAGCCTCCGCGACGGGCTGAAAAAAACCGTCGACTGGTATCGCGAAAACCGCGATCGGGCGCGGAATCTGGAGCCATTGCCGGAAACGGCGATACCCACCTTCGGGGCGACAGCGGCTCCCGGACTGACGCAGTAGAGTTGGACACGCGACTTTGGACACGCGACTTTAGTCGCGTCTCTGTTCCACGCAGTTTATTTCAATGAACGCCATTCGTGGCGGGGCCTATGGGATCGTTTACCGCAGCTGCTGCAAGACAATCGACGGGACGCGTGGCTCGCCCGGCCTCCCGGCCGATTCTGATGGCCGTAACTCTGGCATCAGCCGATATCTGCGCGACCGGATTTGCAGTGATCCTCGGATTCCGCGCGTGGTCGTTGTTCAATCCGGCCATTCCTCCGCTCCAAAACGTCATGCTGCTCGCGCCGCTGTTCTGCGCGGCCATGTTCGCCTTCGAGAGGCTGTATCCCGGCATCGGCATGGGCGCGGTCGAGCACATCCGCCGCGTGTTCCGGGGCGTCACACTGATCTATCTTCTCCTGACCGCGGCGATGTTCATGACCAAAGACCGCTCGTGGGCCGATTCGCGCGGCGGATTCGTTCTGTCCTGGGCGTTTTCGCTGGTCCTCACTCCTTCCGCGCGATGGATCTGCGGCCGGTTGTTCGGCCGAAGCGCCTGGTGGGGCGTGCCCGTCGTCGTGCTCGGCGCGGGCGAAACGGGCAGCCGCATCATCCGCAATCTCCACGCGAATCGCGTTCTCGGCTATCGGCCCGTCGCCTGTCTCGACGACGATCCGGAAAAGCAGGACGTTTGCGAGGACGTCCCCGTGATCGGCAGTCTCCGCGACGCTTCGGCTGTGGCCTCCGCGTATCGCATAGACTACGCGCTCATCGCCATGCCGAACATGCCGAGCGCGAAGCTGAGCAGCCATCTCCGCGTCTGGTCGGCGGTTTTCCCGAACATCATCATCATCCCGGATCTGTTCGGCATCGCCAGTTTATGGGTTGAAACGCGCGACCTCGGCGGCGTACTGGGTCTTGAGATCCGGCATAACCTGCTGATGCCGGTCAACCGTTGGATCAAGCGCGCCGTGGATATCGCGATATCCGCGGTTGGCCTGCTCGCGCTGATACCGCTGTTTCCGATTGTGGCGTTGTGGATCAGGCTGGCGAGTCCAGGCGGCGCGCTTTTCGTGCAGGAACGCGAGGGTGAAGGAGGCAGGCCCCTCCGCATTCTGAAATTCCGCACGATGTATACCAACGCCGAAGAAACGCTCGAGCGCCACCTCGCCGCGAACCCGGCGGAGCGCGCCGAATGGGATCAGTTCTGCAAGCTGAAGAACGATCCGCGCGTGATCCCCGGGATCGGCAAACTTCTGCGCAGGACCAGTCTCGATGAAATCCCGCAGCTCTGGAATATTCTCATCGGGCAGATGAGTCTGGTGGGACCGCGGCCGTTCCCCGCGTATCATAACGGCCGGTTCGATCCCGAGTTCCGATCGTTGCGCACGCGGGTCCGGCCCGGCCTGACCGGCATGTGGCAGGTCAATGCGCGCAGCGACGGCGACCTTGGCGTGCAGGAATCGCTGGACAGCTATTACATCCGCAACTGGTCGTTGTGGCTGGATTTCTATTTGCTGATCCGGACAGCGCGCGTTGTCCTCGCCGGCCAGGGAGCGTACTGAAACGGGAGTTGCTGTATCATCCCGGCCGGCGGAAGTCACCAAAATCGGAAACTGTGTTCCGGTGTAGGGCACGCTCGAAAGCTCGGGTTTTCAGCTTAGCGTTGCGGCGGGAAATGGGCTGGGGCGGATGAAGCGCCGACCGCCGCAACGAGGAGCCAAAAAACCCTCCGCATTAGGTTGTTAACCTGCCCTACATTCCCAGGACCAAACCTGACGGCAGCGCCTCGCCGAAGATGCGTCCTAACGCGCGTTCGTCGCTCTCGGCTTCGCCTTCGAGCTGCGCGATGAGTTGCGGATCCGTCAGCCGCGCCCGCACCGCCGCGAAGACCGTCGGCGATACATCGCGAACCGGATCTCCCGTTCGGCGCGCCAGCGAGACCAGAGCGTCGTCGGACTTCGGCACGGGCAGCAGAGCCTCGATCCAACGCGACGCCACCGATGCCGGCAGCACCTGGTTCGCGGGCCCATGGAAAAGCCTGCGCGCGCCCAAACGCGAAATGCACCAGAGCACGTAATCTTCCTTCGGCTGTTTGAGGAGCGCGTCGCCGAGCTGTGTGCGCGTGCCGGCTGGAATCAATTCCATGCCGGACGCAGTGCGCCACATCTCGCGAAACAGGCTGTTATTGATGCGCTGCGTCTTCTTGCCCGGCTTCGGCAGCAGGAACGGAATCAGACGCTGCACGATATCGGTCTGCTGATTCCGGTTCAGTCCGCCCGCGAGACGGCCCCAGAAGATCCACCAATCGATCTCGTTCTGCACCTGATTAGCGAAATTCGGACCGCCGGCGTAAATGCGGCGCACCTGCTCGATACGGAACTCGTCGCCGATATAGCCGAAGCCGGGCCGCAGACAGAAACCTCCCAGATTGAGCCAGCGCACCTCGTATGCGGCGCTGCGTTTGCGATTCTCGATCTGTTCGAGGAACAAATCGGCGAGGCGGCGAGCCACATCCACTGGCCAGGAATTGCGGCCGAGTCCCAATGCCGCTTCGAGCCGTGACGGCAGTTCTTCGGGCGTAATCGTGGCCGATGCGGCGCCGGTGAACGCCGAGCGCACCAGCTCGCAGGCTGCCTCCACAGCTTCATTGCTCACCACCGCCGCCGGCCGCGACGGCGCTGAGGAGCGATCGGCGGCCTTGCGCAGCTGGAAGCGCAGACT
>JASHSD010000147.1 GCA_030036985.1 Bryobacteraceae bacterium | reverse complement strand
GCAGCCGGAGGCGGAGCGCGCATGAGCGCCCACCCCGCCGTTTGCGGAACCGAGGAGCCTCTCTCCGGTGAACCGCGACACAGGTATTGAGCCGTGACACAGGTACTGAGCCGCGCACGTAGGTAAGCGGTCCGGTTTAATTCCCTGTCGGCATCTTTTCGAGCTGATCGATGACAATCGTTTCCATCGTGCCTTCCGCTGTTCCAGCTTCAGGCCAAGCTTCTGCACGCCCTCGAAGATCACATTGTCGCCTCCGCCGGCTCGGAAGCGGCGGCCGCCGGATTGGCCGCATCCGTACCAGGCGGCGCAAAAACCGGCCTGACGCCCCACCTTCGTCAGGCTCGCCATCGATGCGTCCATTGGGACCGCCGTTCACAGTCGCTTGGGTCCGCCTTTGCCGACAATCAGCGCATACTCGGTATGATCCCTGCCGCATCTCGGGAACCAACTCCTTCGAGACGCCGTCGGGAATGCGGGCATGATGTCCCACCAACGAAAACGACCGATATCCACTCTCAGGCCATCCACCTTGACGCCGACATGAGGAGGCTTACCCGAATTCAGCTGCGAAAACTTTTTGGCATCGCCGGATTATGGCAGAGAAAACGCTGTAACGGAATCGCCTGCAATCACCGCAACATACTGTTTGCCGTTTTTGCCTTCATAAGTGAGCGGATTGGCGTTGACGTTCTTAGGCAGTTTGATCGCCCAGAGTTCCTTTCCGGTCTTCGAATCGAACGCGCGGAAGCGGCTGTCGTTGGTGGCCCCGATGAACACCAGCCCTCCGGCCGTAACGATCGGTCCGGCGCTGCCTGTGCCGCCCGTGTGCTGCTTGCCTTCGGGCAATGCTTCCGTGATGCCCAGCGGAACCTGCCACGCGATCTCGCCGGTGTTCGCATTCACCGCAAACAGCCGTCCCCATGGTGGTTTCTGACAAGGCCAGTTGCCGATCCTCTTCCCGTTGGCGTCCACCACCGGCGCGGTAAATCCGTGATACGGGCCCGGGCCGTCGACGCTGCCCCGGTCATACAACTGCGGCGAACCGTTGCCGCTGCCGTAATTGCCTTTGGGATCCTTCTTCTCCATCCAGCCCACCAGAGCCTGATCGTGCGTCTGTAAGTAGACATAGCCGGTCGTGGGATCGGTCGCCGTGCCGCCCCAATTCACGCCGCCATTGCCCGGAAAAATCATCGTGCTCTTCGGCGGCGCGCCGGCTTTGTGATAAAGGAACGGCGTGAACGGACCGGCGTTGTAAAACCCGCCGCTTCGTTCGATCAGAGCCTTGCAGGCCGCCACGTGCTCGGGCGTGGTGTCTTCCGCAGTCACAAGGTCTTCCGGCTTATAACTCGTGCGCGCCAGCGCAGGCGGTTTCAATGGGAACGGCTGCGTCGGCGAATACCACTCACCCGGAACATCGCCCTTGGGCACAGGCCGCTCTTCCACACCGAACACCGGTTTACCCGTAACGCGGTTGAGGATGAGCATCCAACCCGTTTTCCCGATCGCCGCCAGCGCGGGAATCTTCTTGCCGTCTTTCACGATGTCGACGAGTCCCGGCGCGGGCGGAAGATCTGAATCCCATAGGTCGTGATGCACGGTCTGAAAATGCCAGAGATATTTTCCGGTATTGGCATCGACGGCGACCACGGAATTTCCGAAGAGATCGTTGCCAGGCCGATCGCCGCCATAGTAGTTGCCCGCGGGACCGCCAAACGGCATATAAAGGATGCCGCGCCGCTCATCCACCGTAAGATACCAGCCCCACACATTGACGCCGGAAAATCCTTTCCAGCTTTCTCCCTGCCAACTGCCGAAGCCGGGTTCGCCGGGCCGCGGGATGGAGTGAAACTCCCAAAGCTTCGCGCCGGTGCGGGCATCGTAAGCGCGCGTATCGCCCGGAGGACCATGCGGGATCTCGCCCACCGTCGCGCCCAGCATGATGATGTTTTTGTAGATGGCCGGAGCGCCGTTCCATGGCACCGTGATATCGACCGTTCCTTCTTTGCCGAAGCCAGGATCGACCTTACCCGTATTCGCATTCAGCGCGATCAGGCTGGGACCGTCGGTGAGAATGACGCGCGGCGGATTGTCCTTATCGCCCGGCCAGTAGGCCACGCCGCGCGTACCGGCGCTGACAGGCAAAGGCGCTTCCCAGATCTGTTTGCCGGTTTCGGCATCGAGCGCAAGCACGCGTCTCCCTGCGGGCAGATACATCATGCCGTTGACGACGATCGGCGTAGCTTCGGGATTGCCACCGCCGCCGCGTCCACCCGCTCCGCGGCCGGCATCGGCTTCGTTCTCGCGTCCGGGCGCGGGTACAGGCGCAGCCCCGACCAGCTTATAGCTCCACGCTTCGGTGACCTTGGCAACGTTGCTCTTATCGATCTGTTTCAGCGGCGAATAGCGCGTGCCCGCGAGGTCGCGTGTGTACATGGGCCAATCGCCCGGATTGTCCTTCGGTTTCGTCTGCGCGCAAAGAAGCGATGCGGCTGCGCATGCGGCCAACAGTACCGGAACACGAAGGGGAATCGTCACGACTGGTAGCGTATCAGAGTTCCGTCGGATCAGGTTTTCTTTCGACGTCGTCGACAACCAGCACCTTCGTCGAAACAGGAATCTCTTCCAGCTTCAGGCCCATTTGCCTTTTTGATCGCGTCCGCCACGGAAATCGGTTCGCCGGCAAAACGATTTCAGTTTCTGTAGTGCGCCCTTCAGCTCTCCGCAGGCGTATGTTCATGTAAGCCGTATCGATAAGGAGGCGCCATGGCGCAAGTGACAGGGTTCGGAGGCCCCTTTCTGCGGGCCGGCCTGCGCTCTCCTAATTGTCCGTCGGTTTCTGATTCAGCTTATCGATCACAGTCACCGGAACCATCTTCTTCTTCGCTTCAAGCTTCAGGCCCAGCTGCTTCTCGATCAATTCGAAAATCGTGTAGCCGCCAACCGGATCGGATGCCACCGGCGCCCCGCCCGGACCCGCATCGCCGCCGCCGCCGCGGCCCAGCCCGTTGAGCAGCATCTGCGG
>JASHSD010000146.1 GCA_030036985.1 Bryobacteraceae bacterium | reverse complement strand
AACCAGCCCCACGCCGCGCCTGCCCGCCAGCCGCGCGCGCAGTTCCGCAACCCCGGCGATCGTTTCAGGCACGCGGAAACTTCCCCTCGCGCACCTCTCGCGCAAACGACCCCGCCGCGTCCCCCAGCGCGGCCGCGAGATCGGCGTACTGCTTCGCGAACGAGGGCTTCGATTCGCCGCTGAACCCGAGAATATCGTGCGTCACCAGCACCTGCCCGTCGCAATCGGGTCCCGATCCGATCCCGATCGTCGGAATGCGCAGCTTCCGCGTCACCGCGCACGCCAGTTCCTTCGACACGCACTCAAGCACGATGGCGAAAGCGCCCGCCTGTTCCAGCGCCGTGGCGTCCGCAATCAACACCCGCTGCTCTTCCGGCAACGTGGCCTGCCTTCGAAACCCGCCCTGCGCATGCACATATTGCGGCTGCAATCCGAGATGGCCCATCACCGGAATGCCCGCCCCGACGATTCGCTCCACCGTCGCGACCGTCGGTCCGCCCCCTTCGAGTTTCACCGCCGACGCGCCGCCGTGCTGCATCAGCCGTCCCGCATTCCGCATCGCCTGGCCGATGCCGATCTGATGACTCAGAAACGGCATGTCCGCCACGATCAGCGCATCCGGCGCGCCCGCGCGCACCGCGCGCGTATGCCGCACCATATCGCTCATGGTCACCGGAATGGTGGTGTCATAGCCCAGATCGACCATCCCCACCGAATCGCCCACCAGCAGCATGTCGACCGCGCCGGTCGCCGCCAGAATGCGCGCCATCCACGCCTCGTACGCGGTGAGCATCACGAGCTTCTCGCCGCGCGCTTTTCGCGCCTGGATATCCTGAATGCGCGTCATCGTTGTTCTCCCGCGAGTGCGGCGCCCTCAAGTGCGGACACGACCTCGCGCGCGGCGCTTTCCGCCAACCCGGCCCGTTCCGCGACCGCGACGGTGCGCAGTCCCGCGGCGATATAAAGGTCACGCGTCTTCGGCTCGGCGCTTTCGAGCGCGGCCAGATGCCTGCGAACCGTGCCCGCATCCCCGCGCGCAATCGGACCCGTCAGCGCCTTCTCCGGACCCATTGACAATACATTCTCGGTCGTCGCCCGCACGATCGGCGCGAGCGCGGCGAGCGCCTCGGCGCGCCCGACTCCGGCCATCAACTCCAGCGCCGCATCAATCAGAGTGACCTGGTAATTCGACGCCATCGCCGCCGCCGCATGGTAATGCGCCCACCGCGCCGGATCGATTTCGAGAGCCTTGCCCCCGAGCCGCGCCACCAGACTCCGCGCCCACTCCACGGCGCGCGCGTCGCCCGCGAACGCATAAGTCGAACCGGGCAGCGTTTCGACCCCGCGTTCGGCGGACGGCACAGTCTGCAGCGGATGCAAAACCCCGGCCGCGTTCCCGCTCCCGCGCAGAACGTTGAGCGCCTCGGGACCCGCCGCGCCGCTGGTATGCAGCACCACGGCGTCCCTGAGACCGCCCGCCGCCAGTTTAGCCGCAACCCCAGGAATCGCATCGTCAGGCACGGCTATCAGGATATGCCGCGCATGGGACACCGGAACGACCGGCGGCAGCAGCGCCGCCAGCGCCCTCCCAATCCGGCCCCTGCCGACGATCGCGATCGGTTGGTACTCGCTCACCTCTACCGGGATGCTCGTCACACCTCAATTGTCGCGAGGAATTTTCGCCTTGTGGCGCGGACACTCGTGTCTGCCGCGTCGGCACTCATGCCGACGCCTGCCGCGCGCTTTATTGCTCGCGCCCTCTCAGAATCGCCGCCATGACTCGGGGGCTGCGGCGCCCATGCATGACAGCCATAACCCGGAGAGGCTGTTTATCCGGTTCGTAAGCAATAAGATAAATCCCTGCGTTTGTGAAGCGCAGCGGACGCGACGTTAGATCGGTACGGCGATGGCCTCGGTTGGGGAAGGGCACAAGCGCCTCGATGGTCGCCTCAATCTGGTCGATCATCCGATCGGCGGCCACGGATTGTCTTCCGCTATGAATTCCCAAATGACGTCCGGATCAGCCTCGACTTCAGGATGAAAATCATAGCCTTTCATCGATGGCCGGCGCGGCGGGCGGCACTCCTCGCCCGAGGCCTCGCGAATACCTCGTCACCCGGAATCGGCTTAACCCTGCCGCTCTCCAGATCGTCGAAGCGTCGATCCAGCGTTTGCCGCGCGAAGGCCAGTTCGTCGTAAAGGCCGATGACCGCATCTTCCAACAGCTCATCGCTTCCGCGACCGCTCGCCCGCGCCATTTCCTCAAGCTTCGTCTGCGCGTCCGGGGTCAAATTCACTTCCACGGTTCGCTCCTTCTTTTCAGAGTACGTCAGACAATCCGGAAAGACCGCAGCGTCTTGTCGTGAAGCCTTCACAGATCGATCATTCCGGCGCCTGTTCTTCTTCCCGGAGGCGCCGTGGCGCCTTCCGCGGCCGTTTTCCGGTGTTCCGGGATTTGCTTTACGGTGCGTCGATCTCCGCTCCTGGCTCCCATACCGTTATGATCGCGCATCTGAATCGGCTCCCTGGCCCCTTGCTTCCATAATTCTATTATCATAGAATTAATTGCATGGCCGTCAAGCCCACCGAAGACGAGATCACCCGCTTTGCCGACATGTTCTCCGCCATGGGGACCGGCCCGCGCCTGCGCATCATGCGCGTTCTCCTGTCCGCTCACCCCGACGGAATGATCGTCGGCGACATCGGCAACGAGCTCGGCATTCCGGCCTCAACCCTCTCGCATCACCTGGAAAAGCTCAAAAACGAAGACCTGGTGAAGGTCACGCGCGAAGGCACGTATCTCTGGTATTCGGCCAACGCGGAGGTGTTGCAGCAATTGCTCGGCTTTCTGTACGCCGAGTGCTGCACCCGCAACAAAGCCGTCGAACCCCAGGCTATCGTGCGCCTGTGCAGGTGAGGATTTTTTCTATGATTCGGCCCAAAGTGCTCTTTCTCTGTTCGGAGAATTCCTGCCGGACTCAAATGGCGGAAGCCTTCCTGCGCGACATGGCCGGCGAGCGCTTCGAGCCGCTCAGCGCAGGCGCTGAAGCCGGCGCGGCCCTCGATCCCGATGCCGTGGCCGCGATGCGCGAGATCGGGCTCGACATCTCACACCAGCAACCCAAACGCGTCGACCCGTTTCTGCGGGAGCGCGTCTCTTATCTGGTCACGCTCTGTGATCGGGACATCGAGCGTTCCTGCCCGATCTTCCCCGGCGCGTTCTGGCGCCTCCAATGGCCGATCGAAAATCCGGCCACCGCGGGAACCCGCGCCAAGCGCCGCGCGATCGTTCGCCGCGTCCGCGACGAAATCCGCGACAATGTTGTCCGCTTCGTTCAACAGCATTCATAAAAGGACAAATTCAATGGACCTCAAAGAAGTGGTGCAGCAGAAATACGGAGAAGCGGCGCTGCGCGTCCGCCAGGGCGGAAGCTCCTGCTGCGGCGCCGCGCCCGCGCTCGGCAACTGCTGCGACCCGATCACCTCCAACCTCTACGACTCCGCCCAAACCGGCGCCCTGCCCGAGGAAGCCGTTCTGGCTTCGCTCGGCTGCGGCAACCCGACGGCGCTCGCGGCGCTCAACCCGGGTGAAATCGTCCTCGATCTCGGCTCCGGCGGCGGCATCGACGTTCTGCTCTCGGCCCGGCGCGTTGGCCCCGCCGGCAAAGCCTACGGCCTCGACATGACGGATGAAATGCTCGCGCTTGCCCGCGAGAATCAACGCAAAGCCGGAATCGAAAACGTCGAATTCCTGAAAGGCGAAATCGAACGCATTCCCCTGCCCGACAATTCCGTCGATGTCGTCATCAGCAACTGCGTCATCAATCTCTCCGCCAACAAGGACCTCGTATTGCGCGAGGCCTTCCGCGTGCTGAAACCCGGCGGCCGCTTTGCCGTCTCCGATGTCGTCACGCGCGGCGAAGTCCCCGAGAGCGTCCGGAAAAACATGTTGCTGTGGGTCGGCTGCATCGCGGGTGCGCTCAGGGACGATCAGTACGCCTTCAAACTCGCCCATGCCGGCTTCGATTCCATCGATATCGAGCCCACCCGCGTCTACGACATCGAAGACGCGCGCGCTTTCCTGACCGGCCAGGGCGTCGATGTGGACGCCATCGCCCCTCAGGTCGAAGGCAAATTCATGAGCGCCTTCATTCGCGCTGTGAAGCCCGCGAGCCGCGCATGACCTGGGCGCGGCGCATCGCCGCCGAAGCGGTCGGAACCGCGCTGCTTCTGGCCGCTATCGTGGGCTCCGGCATCATGGGGGAACGCCTGGCCGGCGGAAACGTCGCCATCGCGCTGCTGGCCAATACCCTGGCGACGGGCGCGATGCTGGTCGCCCTCATTCTCACCTTCGGCCCGATCTCCGGCGCCCACTTCAACCCGGCCGTCACGCTCGCGGATGCGTGGCAAGGCGGGCTGCCCTGGCGCGAAGTGCCTGGATATCTGGCCGCGCAGGTTGTCGGGGCCTTCGCCGGCGTCGCATCATGCGATCTCATGTTCGGCGAACCGGTCTTCAGCGCGTCGCGTCACATTCGCGCGGGCGGCGCACAGCTGTTCAGCGAGTTCATCGCCACCTTCGGCCTGCTTTCCGTGATTTGGGGATGTGCGCGCCTGCGGTCCTCCGCCGTGCCCTTCGCCGTCGGCGCTTACATCACAGGCGCTTATTGGTTCACGTCATCGACATCCTTCGCCAACCCGGCCGTGACGCTCGCCCGCTCGGCCAGCGATACCTTCGCCGGAATCCGCCCTGCCGACGCGCCGGGCTTCATCGCGGCCCAATTCGCCGGAGCCGCCGCCGCCACGCTGCTGTTCCTCTGGCTGGTTCCGTCCCTGCCCAAAGACGCCGCTTCCGTGGTGGTCTCCCATTCTCAAAAGCTATGAACGACAAAAAACGCGTTCTGATTCTTTGTACCGGAAACTCGGCCCGCAGCCAGATGGCTGAAGGCCTGCTCCGGCATGACGCCGGGGATCTTTTCGATGTCGAAAGCGCGGGAACCCAACCGCGTCCCGTATGCCCGGAAGCCATCGCCGTCATGCGCGAAATCGGAATCGACATTTCCGGACATCGCTCGAAAAACGTCGATGAATTTCAGGGCCAATCGTTCGACCACGTCCTCACGGTCTGCGACGACGCCCGCGAAACCTGCCCGGTTTTCTTCGGCGCGGCGAAGCAACTGCATCACAGCTTCGAAGACCCGGCCGTGTTTGTCGGCCCCGACACGGAACGCCTGGCCCTGTTCCGCCGCGTGCGGGACGAACTGCGCGATTGGCTGTGCAATTTTACACGTGGTAACCCGCGTGCATAGCCTATAGTGGAGTCAGAGGAGCTGAGCGATGTTTGCGGATCTCAAACATCATCTGCGGTACTGGGGTTTTCTGCTTCTGAAATTGGCGGGCGCGGCGTTCGGTTCTGGCTTCGCGCTCTGGTTCTTAAATCTCTTCTGGGCGCCGCAAACGCGCCTGTTCCACCTCGCCATAGGCAGGTCCGGCTTCGGTATGGACCTGCTCTACACCACGCTGGTCGGCGTCTGGTTCCAGTTCTCCTTCGGCCTCGTCTATCTGGCCGTTCGCGACCAGCGCTACCGTTGCCGCACCTGTCTGCGCCGGCTCCGCATGCCGATTGAAACCGGCTCCTGGGGATACATGCTGCAGCTGGGTCGTCCCCGCATCGAATACATCTGCCCCTACGGACACGGCAGGCTGAACATTGAGGAAGTGCAGTTCACCGGAACCGTGCCGCCCTCATGGACCGACCAGGGCGACATCTGGCAGGAACTCTTCGCGTCGAAAGCCGACACGGATAACGAGTGGTGAAGCTTCCGCTCTGGCGGCTGATTCTGGGCCTTCTGGTTCTCGCGGCAATGGCAGCGGTTCTGTTCAGCCTCGCCCCTGTTTATCTCAAAAACTACCATCTCGGTCAGTACGTGAAGCAACTGGCGGAGCGCCCCGCCTCAACCGACGACGCCGTCCGCGCCGCGCTGATCGCCCGCGCCCGCCAACTCGATCTCCCCGTCGATCCAGGCGACGTTCAGATTACCCACGCCGACGGAAAGCTCCGCATCGAAACCAAATACGCGGTGCAGATGGATTTCCCGCTTTACCAGGTCGACCTGCACTTCCACGCCAACGGCTCGAGCCATTAAGCGCCTGGCGCCGTTTCCCACGGATCGTACGTGCCGATGTGCCAGATATGGCCCTCCGGATCCGCGCACGCGAACCCTTTGCCGCCGTAAGATTTCTCTTCCAATTCGCTCAGGATCTTCGCGCCCGCGGCCCTGGCTTTCTCGTATACGGCGTCGCAGTCGGTGACGATCAGGTAAGGCGCCTGCGTTCCCGGCGCCGCCGACCCCACCATGACCATGCCGTTGCCGAACGTGAGCTGCGAATGCATCACTTTTCCGTCCGGCCCCGTATGCACCACCTGTTTTTCGAACCCGAACGTATCGCAAAGCCAATCGATCATGGCAAGCGCGTTCTTATAACCCAACCCGGGAATCACATTCGATCTGGAATTTGTCGCATAGTTTGGCATGTCCGCCATCGTGCCACGAAACGAACCCCGCCGGCTTGTAAAAATCGGAACCTCGCCGTGTAGGGCAGGTTGTTTAACCTGCGGCGGATTGCCAATCTAATGCCACGTAGCTTTCCGGATCGAGTTTTCCAGCCTTATTGTGGGGCCAGCGCTTCGGCGCTGCAGCCGCCCTTCCGGGCGGCCTGGAGCCGCGCAAATTCGAGGGTTAGATAGTGGATTTCGGTTGGTCTCGGGCCGGGGCAGAAGCCCCGCCGCAGGCCTGAAGGCCTGACCCCACAAAAATCTACGGGCATTGGATTGGCAATCCGCCCGGCCTGGCTCACGCCAGCGCCACATGATTCTGCCAAACCCCGCTCCGCGCCGAATACGTAGTCGGATCAATTCCCGAAAACGCCCGAAAATCACGCGCGAAATGCGATTGATCGTAGTATCCGCAATCGAGCGCGAGCGTAGCCCAGGGAATATCGGTCCGCCGGTGCAGCGCCCGCGCGGCGGCCTGAAATCGCGCGATCCGCCGCCACATCACCGGAGTCACGCCCACCTCCTCCCGAAACACCTGCGAAAGCCGACGCTCGCTGACGCCGATCGACCGCGCGCACGCCGCTACGCTCAGCCCATTCCTGCGAAACAGATCAACCGCCTCATCGACCATGACCGAACGCCGCGTCCGATCGCCCCATAATCCCCGCAGGAACGAATCCATCGCCGCGATTTTTCCCGAAGGCCCCATCGCATCGCAAATCGATTCCATCAACCTCTGCGCGGGCCGAAGTTCATCCAGTGCCACCGACCTCTCGAACAGCAAATCCGCGCGTTCGCGAAACAGCGCCGCGAAGCCGCCCGGCTGAGTCACAATTCCGGCCACTTCCTCCATATCCGCCGTCTCGACTACCGCATAACGCGTTCTCTGCCCGACCACCATCGCGCCGGCCGACCGTCCTCGGGCCAGCGGGATCACAATCTCGATCGATCCGTTCGGCAGTACACGCTCCCGCCTATGCGGCAGTCGAGGCGCGCGGCAATACCAAAGCATCCGCACCCAGGGACGCATCACCGGACTCGGAGCCTCCGCGCGATAAATCATCCTTGTGGGGGCGGTCCCCCGGAACGCATCACCGGCTGGCGTAATATCCTTCGCGCGCCTGCGCGACCATACCCTTTTGCTTTATCGTGACGTTGATCTTGCGATACCCGGCATCCGACGTGTTGTCGGACGTGTAACCCAGGCTGTATTGATTGCGCAGTTCGTCTTCGATCTGCGCGTAAATCTGATCGATCGACATCTTGTGCGTGACCTCGAAGAACCCGCCGCCGGTCTCGCGCGAGATCTGCTGCAATATCTTCCTGCCATCCGGCCGATAAGCCTGCTGCGGATAGCCCCGCCGCCGGCCGTAGCCACCGTAGCCGCCGAGTCCGCCGATCCGGCTGAATGGCGACTGCTGTTCCTCGCCCGTGAAGTAAATCGAATACACCAGCGTATCCGCCCGCTGCGCGTGTTCGATGGCCTGGGCCAACGGCGTCTTGCTGCCGTTATCGACGCCGTCGGTCAGCACGATGAGAGCCTTTCGCCCCTTGCGCTTCTTCATCAGTTCGTCGGAAGCCAACAGGATCGCATCGTAGAGCGTAGTGCCCGCCCGCGGCTGACCGCCATTGCTCGGATACCCGCCGCCAGGATACCCGTAGCCGCCCCCGCCGCCTTGTCGCATCTGCGGGCGATCCTCCGCCGCCAGCTGCAACTGGCTCAGCGCGCGTTCCAGTTTGTCGCGCGACGAAGTAAGATCCTGGAGCAATTCCGTGTCTTTGTCGAAGTGAATGAGGAAGGTCT
>JASHSD010000145.1 GCA_030036985.1 Bryobacteraceae bacterium | reverse complement strand
GCGTGTGGCTTTTGCCGTCAGCCAAAGCCAAAATCAGCGAGGCGACGAACACATCCCGCGCCTCCAGAGTGCGCGACCGGGACCACCGGGTCAGTTCCTCGCGCTCAAACTCAGTCAATAGCCTCAATCTTCCATAGCCTCCCATATGGGCCGGCGTTTGGAAACTTTAAATGGTTACATCATCGCAGGGACAGCCCACCTAGCTTAGCTATAGCTAGCCCTGCCATAATCGCGAAGCTCATCAGCATCATGCCGATTGTTCCGGGCTCCGGAGCCGCCGCCGAGATAGTGAGATCTCCCGTAAGGGGCACGATGGTGCTACACGACGATGAAGCACAGAACAGGGAATCTGCGCTCAACGGGTAAACTCCTGTCAGAATTGTCGGGGAACTTTCTGGCCCTGAGTAGGCCTGCGCGCCATCGATTGAGAATAAATCCCCATCCGTAAGATCGATCCCAATCAAGCCTTCGTCCGCGGTGCTGCCCCATCCGATGGAACCGGCCGTTATGTCGACGAGCGAGCCGTTCAACATGTACGTGAAATCGCTGAACGGCGCAAAGAAGCTCTCTCCAAGCGTGTAGCTGGTTACAGATGGGTTGCTGTCGATCAGGAACGAGTAGCTCCACGATTCGTTGGGCGCGCTCTCGGCGGTGGTGGGAGCAGTCGGGCCCCAAACTCCGCTCTCTTCAACTACTAGCAGCTCATCTGCCCGAGCGGCAAGCGGGAGTAACAAAGCTACAAGGGCAAGCTGTGTAAGTGTAGTGCTCCAAAGAAAGTGCGAATTTGTCAAGCGAACCTCCAGAGGACGACAATTATATCCGGCAGCTGATGCAAAAACACGCCAAACTTGGACAATCCACGAAATTGAGAAGTATAGAACTTTTGGTGCCGATGCCCTACTGTGCCGTTTCACTCGCGACAAAACGCATTCTTCTGTCGATGTGTGTTGCCGTCAAATCCCGATCCTCTCGACTTCGCCGACGCTGATGTCGTCGTTGCGGCGGCTGTAAAGGCCGGTGGTTTTGGCGTTCGAGTGTCCCGCCATGCGCTGCGCCACTTCGATGCGCCCGCCGTTCGTGAGGGAGTCCGTAATCCCGGCGCAGCGGAAGGTGTGGCATCCAATTGCCGTCTCAATCCCGGCGTCTGAAGCACGGCGGCGCACCAATGCGCCAGACATCGCCGCGCAGTATGGGCCTGGCCGTGAGCGGGCGCGTCTTGCCGAGCACGGAGCGGAACAGCGACCTCTTGCGTTCCTCGGCGATGCCGGCAACCCGAATGTAGGCGTCGAGATATTCCTCGAGCTTGTGGTGGCAGTGCATTTCGTTCAGCTTACCGTTTTTTTTTCATGCGGGCGCAGCCACCAGCACTTTTTCTGCGGGAAGTAATCCTCGACGGTGAGCGCGACGGCCGCCCCGACGCGGGCGAAAGTGTACGTCATCACGGCGATGGTGGCGCGATCCCGCGGGCCCACGACCGTTGAAACGTCCATGCCGGTGAGCAGCGCCGTTGCTTCCTCGGACCGACAGCACCGGCATAACGCCCTTCGTCACTACTGAATGTCGCGGTCCGCCGGTACTCGTCCAGCGTAATCGTACGGCCTCGGCGGATATTCTCAATGCCTTCTTTAATCGCGGCGCACGTGTCAACGCTCAGCGGCTCATCCGGCTCGCTCAACTCCGCCAGATAATCCAGCACCTCTTCCAGACGCTCGTCCGGCAGCGCATCGACGATCTGGTGTACATTCTCGCGAACCGTCATGACAGGAGACCTTCTTCGATCATACGTCGTTCCCATGCAGTCGCCAGTCCAGATCCTCTATCCTTTGAATGGCGGCCCTGTCGGCCCAACATCTATGCACCTGATGCCCACGCACGATGAAATCGTCCGCGTACTGCGCGACACCGGCGCTCTGCGCGAAGGCCATTTCCAATACGTCAACGGACTGCACTCGAACGAATACCTGCAGATTCCGCTGGCCATGCGCTACTACCAGCACGCGAAAATGTTCAGCGTCGCGCTAAGCCGGCTGCTGCGCGCGAAACCGGATATCCGCGCCATCATCCCCGAGCTTTCCATCGTCGCTCCGGCCACCGGCGGGCTGCCGGTCGCCTACGGGGTCTGCGAAGCCCTCCAGGCCAAGCGCGTCTACTGGGCCGAGCGCGGCGACGACCACAATCCGCACTCCTGGCGCTTCCGCCAGTTCATCGAGCCGCTGCCGGGCGAACACGTTGTGCTGGTCGACGATAAAATGCGCAGCGGCGAGCAACTGGCCGCGCTCAAAACGCTGGTCGAAAGCTACGGCGGCGTCGTGGTGGCGATCGCTGTGGTCATCTACCAACCGCATCCGACCGTGCGCAGCTTCGGGGACCTGCCTCTGCTCTACCTCACGCGCCTCGAGGCCAGTTACTGGGCCGACGGCGGTAGTTGCGAACTTTGCCGGAAATCCATACCCCTCGAAAAGATCTGGGTATAGCTGTAAAAATTTAGTAACGAACTGCTTTTATGCCTGTCTGTCAACTGC
>JASHSD010000144.1 GCA_030036985.1 Bryobacteraceae bacterium | reverse complement strand
ACTCCGTGCCCGGATAAGGGTGGGCGATCGACACCTGAATGGTCTCGTTGTCCAGGCGCTTGGCGAAATCGATGGTCTTGCGGATGCTTTCGCGCGTCTCACCGGGCAGGCCGACGATGAAGTCGCCGTGGATCACCAGCCCCAGCTTCTTGCAGTTCGCCGTGAAGCGCTCGGCCATGTCGATGGTCGCGCCCTTCTTGATGTTCTTCAGGATCTGCGCGTCGCCGGATTCATAGCCGACGATCAGCAGGCGGCAACCGGCTTCCTTCATCGCCTTCAGGGTGTCGTAGTCGGTGGTCACGCGCGACGTGCACGACCACGTGAAATTCAACGGCTTCAGTTTCGAGCAGAGTTCGATGGTGCGTTCCTTGCGGTAATTGAAGGTATCGTCGTCGAAGAAGATCTCCTTCATCTGCGGGAACGCTTCCAGCGCGTACTTCACTTCGTCGCGAATGTCGTCGCTCGAACGCAGCCTCCAGCGGTGGCCGGAATGCGTCTGCGGCCAGAGACAGAAGGTGCACATCGCCGGGCAGCCGCGCGAAGTATACATCGCTATGTATGGATTCAGCAGAAACGGGACGTTGTAGTTGGCGATGTCGAGATCGCGCTTGTAAGTCTTCGTGACCCATGGCAGCGCGTCGAGATTTTCGATCGTCGGCGCTTCGGGATTGTTGACGATGGCGCCGTTCTTACGATAGCTCGCGCCGGGGATTTCCTCGATGGGCTTGCCGTTGGCGTAATCGACGATCTGATAATCGAACTCGCGGCGAATGATGAAGTCGATTGCGGGCGATGCGTTCAGGGCTTTCTCCGGTTCGACCGTAACCGGAGGGCCGACAAAACAAACCTTGAGCCTGGGATTCGCCGCCTTCATCATCTCCGCGATCCGGCAATCGACTTCGAAGCCGGGAGTCGAGGTGAAGAGCACCAGCAACTCGTAATCCCTGCCTATTTCGACGGTTTTTTCGATGGAAATCTTATGCGGCGGGGCATCCACGACTCTGCTGTCGGGCAGCAAGCCAGCAGGATAACAAAGCCAAACGGGGTACCAATAGGACTCAATCTCGCGCGACGCCGGCCAGCGGGAACTCGCCCCTCCGTCGAAGCCCTCGAAAGAAGGCGGGTTCAGAAACAGAGTTCGCATGCGTAACTTATCATTGTAAGTCAGACCTTGCGCGCGCCACCGCTCGTTTCCATTGTCTTACCATTTCCTCGCGCCGATGCGCGGAGATGTTCGGTTCGAAACGTCTTTCGACGCGCCAGAAGCTCTGAACTTCCTCGGTTCCCGACCAAACGCCCTCGGCGATTCCCGCCAGATACGCCGCGCCCAGCGCGGTGGTTTCCACATCGGCCGGGCGCACCACAACCTTGCCCAGAATGTCCGCCTGAAACTGCATCAGGAAGTTGTTCACAGCCGCGCCGCCGTCGACGCGCAGTTCGTGGATGGACTGCCCCGAATCCGCTTCCATGGCGTCGATAAGGTCCCTGCTTTGGAACGCGATGCTTTCGAGCGCCGCGCGCACGATATGCGCTTTGCCGGTGGCCCGCGTGAGCCCGCTGACGACTCCGCGCGCCGCCGAATCCCAATGCGGCGCGCCCAGGCCGACAAACGCGGGCACCACATGCACGCCGTTCGTATCGGGCACGCTCTCGGCCAGCATTTCGGAATCGTGCGCGTTGCGGATCAGGCCAAGCTCGTCGCGCAGCCACTGCACCACCGCGCCCGCGATGAATACGCTGCCTTCCACCGCGTACTGCGGGTCGCTCCCGATCGAGGCTGCTCTTGTGCCGATCAGGCGATGCGAGGAATGCGGGCGACGCCCGCCGGCGTGGGTGAGTGCGAAACATCCGGTTCCGTATGTGTTTTTCGAAAGTCCCGCACGGAAGCAGGCCTGACCGGCGAGCGCGGCCTGCTGATCACCCGCGATGCCGCTGATGGGAACGCCCGCGCCGGGACAGTCCGGATCGATCACGCCGATGCGTCCGGACGACGGTACGATCCGCGGCAGCATGGCGCGCGGGATATCGAAGATGCGCAGCAAGTCGTCGTCCCACGCGCCGGTCTCCAAGTCCATCAGCATCGTTCGCGAGGCGTTCGTCGGATCGGTGACATGCTCCCTGCCGCCGGTCAGCTTCCAGACGAGCCAGGTGTCGATGTTGCCGAAGAGAATCTCGCCGGCGCCGGCCCTCGCCCGTGCGTCGGGAACGTTTTCCAGCAGCCAGCGGATCTTGCTCGCGGAGAAGTAAGCATCGATCACCAGTCCGGTTTTGCTTTCGACGATCTCCGCGTCGCGGGATCGCGCCAGCTTGGCGCACATCTCCGCCGTTCTGCGGCATTGCCACACGATTGCGGGAGCGATCGGCTCGCCGGTGCGGCGATCCCACAGGACGACCGTTTCGCGCTGATTGGTGATCCCGCACGCGGCGATGCGCCGGTCGCCGACGACTGCGACGACTGCGGCGACAGCCGACATCTGCGCACGCCAGATTGCCGGCGCGTCCTGCTCCACCCATCCCGGACGCGGATAACGCGATGCGAACGGAACAGCATGCATGGCGACGCGCTCGCCTTGCGCGTTGTAGATCGCGGCCCGCGCGCTGGTGGTGCCTTCGTCGATCGACAGCACGTACGCGTCTTCTTTAGTGCGGGAGATCACGCAACTATAATAGGTTGAGCCTATGTTCTTTCGTCGGGAGCGTCCGAAGCATTTGTCGTTTGAAGATCACATGAGCGCCGCGCGCGCGGCCGGCTTTAAGGTGGAACCGGCGGGCGGCGGGAAGACCCGCATAGAACGCAACGGCATCGCCGCGATTTTCGAGCCGGGGAAGGACGGCGTTCCTTACGCCGCGGAACGCGCAGGCGTTGTGATGGGCAAGGAAATCGGCACGCTGACCGACGGCGGATTTCAGAAATTCTTCACCACTCCGAGCGGCAAACGCAAGCCCGCGTTGGCCGAGGAATTGAAAGAGATCCATAACTTCCAGGAAGATCTGCGCGAAGCCCTGGGCCTTGAGACGCTCTATAACGAGGCGCTGGGAACGGTCTCGAATTTGTATCTTTACGACCGCGTGGAAGGGCGCGATCGCGGCGAACACGACAAACCCTGGGAAGTGATGGCGTAGCCTGCACCGGAAACCGCTAGTGTCCCGTCCCACTTAATTATTTACAATCAGAAGGATTCGTGATCCGATGGGGTATGTTCACCCGCGCGGCTGCATTGGATCTCGATCAAGCGCAGATACGACGCCT
>JASHSD010000143.1 GCA_030036985.1 Bryobacteraceae bacterium | reverse complement strand
GATGCGGCGAATCCGGTCCAACTCGCCTTCCGTCAGCGCATGGCCGCAGAATGATAGTCCACCCCCGATTGTGACCGGCATTGCACGAGGACCCTCCCAACAAGCCCTCATGCTTACGCTACAGACTTCCCTCGCAAAAGTTCAGCGAAATCTTTGCCGGGCCGTCAATCGCCCTTACCGTGCAAATGGCCAATCTCCAGAGCCGCCCGGAAGGGCGGCTGGCAGCGCCGAAGCGCCAGCCCCACATTAGACTGGAAATCTACGTGGCAATCCGCCGGACACGGAGGGTGTCGCCTGAAATGTTGAGCCGTTACTGCGGCCGCATGTCGTGAACTTCGAAATGGAAGCGGTTGGGAGGCAGATGGGCGGTGGATTCGGGTGAGAGGCGCGCCCAAGTCTCGTAGGCCGTGCCCGCCAGGCGGCTGTTCAGGAAGAACAGGAACTGATCCGAGCAGCAGTCGATGGGGGGTGGCTGCCGAAATGTCAGCCGCATGCCGACGGCGCGATCGATCGCCACGCCGTGCGTGGGCACATGCTTGTCCACCAGCAGCTCGACGAAGCTGCTGCGCGCCGCGTGCGGCCAAACGTCCGGGCTCAGCAGGTGACGGAGCGCGGTGGTGGCGCAAAATGTGATTTCACACTGGCGAACCCATTCCAACACGGAATCTCCCCAGGCCCAGTGCGAAAGCAACCGGAAATACTGGTCCGTCAGATTGAGCGCAAGGTCCATTTTGCGCTGATCGATGGTCGCGGGCGGCGCATCCTCGATCATGTCTTCCACCTCGATCATCGCCGCAGCACGCCGGCACAGATCCTCCCGATCGGCATCTTCGGGTATACTTCGCACCAGCAGCGGGGGCAACTCGTGCATTCCCGCTCCCGGCACTTCGATGTAAGAACGATTCATATCGAATCCCGCCATGTCATTTGACGCGTACAACATGACTCTGTTTCGTTATATAGCATGAACCGCAAAACGTCAGTGACGAAAGATGTAATGCGGAACATAACCATCCCTTATCGGGACGGAATGGCATCATCCGGCGGGTCATGCTAGGGTAGTGTCCGGGAAGAAACGCGACTGAAGTCGCGTGTCCGGGTAACAAGTATCCGAGCCACACCAGATCCAGTGCAATCGACGGGCAAATTCAGCATCGGAGTCGATCTCGGTGGTACGAATCTGCGCGCCGCGGCGATCGATGGCGCCGGTAAGCTGCTGGACAGCGTAACGGGAAAGACAGCCAGGGCCGCCGGCCGCGAAGCCATCCTCGATGAAATGACCGAGGCGGTGTCGACGCTGCGCGAGCGCCGGGGCGTCAGGGATTTGGCGGGAATCGGCATTGCCGTGCCGGGGTTCATTCAGCTCAAAGAAGGCGTGATCCGCAACTCAAACAATCTCGCGTCTTTGGAGAATTTCCCGATTCGTGACGAATTGAACCGCCGGCTTGGAACGCCGGTCATTCTCGAAAACGACGCCAACGCCGCCGCGCTGGGCGAGAAGTGGATCGGCGCGGGGCGAGAGGTGGACGATCTCGTTCTGCTGACGCTGGGCACCGGCATCGGCGGCGGGATCGTAACTGGCGGAAAGGTGCTGCGCGGGTCGGTCGGTATGGCGGGCGAACTGGGCCATATCACGGTGGTTCCGAACGGCAATCCCTGCGGATGCGGCAACCGCGGATGCGTGGAGAAGCACGCTTCGGCAACCGCGATCACGGCGATGGCAAGACTGCTGGGCTTGGGAGACGCACTCACTTCGAGTCAGGTCTACGATCTGGCTATGGCAGGCAATGAGAAGGCGCGGACGATTTTCGTCTCGATGGGCGAATCGCTCGGAGTGGCGCTGGCGATGCTGGTGAACACTTTCAATTTCCCGCTCTACCTGCTGAGCGGCGGCGTCATCGGGGCTTGGGATTTGTTCGCCCCCGCGATGCTCGAAGAGACGCGGCGCCGATCCTTCACCTTCCGCAACACGGAAACGCGCATCGAAAAGGCGGAACTCGGAAATGAAGCGGGGTTGTTCGGCGCGGCTTACCTGCCCTGGTCTGCTGAATGAAGCCGGACGAGTGTGCCGTCTCGACGCTTCAACAGGCTTTCCGGAAACCCATAAGTTGTGCCCGGTCCAGGCCAGGCGGATTGCCAATCCGCCGCGGGATACCATCCTGTCAACATGGCCCGCTCTCGGGCCATGGGATAAGTCATCGTCGTGCCGCAATAGGCGCAAACATGACCCTTCGTGGCGCACAGTGCTCCAAGGACATCAGGTATCGTCCAATAATCGCGAGGTTTTTGGGAGCCGGGTTCCCGCTTTCCTCAAACTGCCGGATCGTTCGGACCGTAATTTACCACCTGCGCCGTTCGACCGGATCACTTTTCCCAAACATCCGGGCCTTGCCGAGCAGCCGTCCCGCTTCGTGCGCATCCCTCTCGCCGAGCGGGACAACCGCGCAGCCCGCAAGGAAGCGCCGGAGCTGAACCTGTTGTGGCGAGCGGCTGACCTGTGCCACCACCGGGGCCGGAACCAACGGAAGAACGCCGAATTCCAAACGGGCCTTGTGTTCGGCCCATGCCCGCCGTTCGTTCCTGTCCGCTGCCACGAGAACCGCGGCGTCGTACACAACTTTGGTCACGCCGGGCGCCGCGCCGTTCGCGAAGACGACAACTGCGCTCTCACTCTGCGGCGAGCTTCATCCATCTCTTCAGGGCTGAATCGTCCGTGCTCTTTTTCCCATAGAGCGACCGCCGCCAAGCCAGCCCGTCGCCGCAGCGCCTCGCGCGCCGCGACAGTCATCCAGGCGGAGACACTCACCCGATCGCGGGCGGCCGCCATAAGAATGTTCTTGTGAACTTCGGGATCTATGGTGATCGCAAGCTTTGGTGATGGATTGCCGCGCGGTATATAAGTATCCTACCATGGTAGGACAGCACGGAGCGGACCCGCCTCTAACACATCAGCGTAGCGCCTCATTTCGCGCTTGGTCTCGCGTTGACGGACTCGCCTTCGCGTGCGACCCGGAAGTCGAGGTTAATGCCGGAGCCTTCGACGGACGGCTGCCTCTGAATCTTCCATCTCGGCCTGTCGGTCGTATTTCTCCGCGATACCCGCGACCAGATTAGCGACATGTGGATACTCGAACGCAAGCTTCCGAGACCAGTTTCTGTACCTTTCCGCCAACTCCCGTTCCTGTTCACCCCCTTCGCCCCGAAGGTGAAACCCGCGGGAATTGAACACACCAACCTGTACTCCAATTGCGATATCGGGAGTGCAGCATTCCTCTAAAACGCCCCGAACTGGTTCAGACGGCCAAACGCCGTCCACACCGACTATCAGCGCAGAGAGAAGTTCTCCGATCTTCTGGTCACCGATGTCCTCGCGACCGTATTTGACACACAGGCATTGGGCCTCTTTGACCCAAGTCCTCAGCGCATCCTGATTGATTTGGCCCGCGTCGTCGGTACCTGGAATACGCTTGACGTGGTGCAGCACTCGATATGCTGCCGTCGCAACGGCGGAGCGTTGTTCCTCTCTTACTCCCCACTCCAGCGGGTCTTCTCCGCCGTCGCTGCGGCGATAAATCAGGGAGAGTGCCTGGACAAAAAGTATCGGCGATTTGCCGACCTGCTTTTCGAGGTGCGGGATGCCATGATTTGTATGTTCGAGCGCCGTAACAAAGAGGAATTCGAGGCTTGCCATCTCCTCTTCACTGACGCCAACGCGATTCTGCAAGGCGCTTAGTGCCTCGGAGAGGCGGTACGCCTCCACGTGATACGTTCCGGGATCCTCTGAGTCACATGTTCCAACTTCGTGAAGAAGACGCTTCAAGCGGGAGGTCTCCACCTCTTCAAGTGCGAAGTGAACGGCGAAGAATGCTGCCCGTGGCCGGCGCACCTCTAGGAGGCGGTCGATCACCTCGTTCAGATCGGGCGATGCCTTCGTCAACTGGCCCGGGTGGATCTCCTGCCAGTATTGTTCTTGAATGGTGTCTCCTTGCGCGTCCGCATTTGCCCAAGTATCGTGCTGGAACGGGGAACACTTGAGAAAGCGGCCGAGCAACGGGGTAGGCAGCACCTTCTTCAATTGCTCTGTGATGTGGGCACGAAAATCAGCATCCACCTTCAGAAGAAAGCCGCGTATCGCCTCATCAAACTTGCCTATTACATCTTCGCCTTTGGCCTCCAGACACTGCTCCAGAAAACCGACGGCCGAGGAGGATGCAATCACCCCTTCAGCCATATGCCAGCCAATGGTTGATGCGGTCCCACTTTTCGACAGAAGCATTTTTATTCCTTCAAAGCCCTGGGCGTTCCAGATTTCCCGAAGCGCGGTAATTCGCAGATCTCGGACTCTTTGTTCGCGTTTCTGATAGTCGAAGTCAGGCTCCTCAAGCTCATCAGCTGATTCCTGAAGCCACTGCTGCTCAAACAGCCACAGATTTTTCGTGACAAATTCGGTGGGCGTCAGAAGGTCGTAAGCTCGGCGTGCGCGGTCCCTCGTCTCGCTCGTCAAACCCTGCTTGGCTTTTCGTCTCAGGAATGCGAAGCGACGAACCCGCTCGCGCAGAGTCGCTTTCCGGTTTTCGTCAGCTTCCGTTCTTGCCCAGACGTCTACAAGATCCCAGATCGTTTCCTGATCTTTGTCGTCCAAACCTTGCAGATTTTCGATGAGATCGCCGAGTGTGTTCTCATCATGCCGTGGCCAAGCCAGAGCAAGATCAAGTGCCTTACGGCCGAATCCGTAAATTTCCGGCCATGTCCGTATGGGTTGGCCGGCTCCAGACGCATCGTTGCGCCACCTGGGTCTGTGACTGTAGCTTCCGACCCTCTGCCCCGGTGCAAACTGAGCGACACAAACTTCCCATCCGATGGCGGGGTACTTCAAGACCATAGCCTCAAGGGCTTTCTTCCGGTCCTCCAGAGTCGCAGCCGTTTGCGGCATCCACGAACGAAATATTGCCTCAAGGCTGTTGGAGGGTTTATTTGCCCAGTTATCGCTGATCTTCCGCTCCGAGAGCCTGGCGAGGATCAAGGAAACATGCGGTAGTTGGTCAGCTTTCCACGCCAAATTTTCCAGCGCCCACAAAAGGCCGGTTCGCGGGCAGCCACCGCCAAAGATCCCGGTATCTGCCGGCTTCATCAGCGAATAAACTTGGGGGGCGGAGGATTTGAGATCGTCCTCAATAATTCTGAGGAATTCCTGCGGCGCAGCTTCGGCATATAAGGGAAGATTGCTGGTCTGTGAAAGAAGCTTCTCCGGCGAAAGCGGCGTCAAGAGACGACGAACAATCTTGTCGACGCTGCCGCGGACATCCATTCCTAATCGCTTTGCGAAGAGGTCATTCCCATGAACCGCGAGAAGAACCAGCGTTTCACAGATGCCGTCCCTAAGCGCTCCGGAATGGTCGCGAGACTTTCCGTAGAAGTCGGCAAAGGCTCGCTTGTCCTCGGGAAGTTCGAGCGCGGGATCTTCTTCCGACAGAACGATTTCTGCGGCAAGGAAAAACTCCTCGAGGTCCTTCTGAGTTACAGACGACTGCACCGCAAAGAACGCGTCAATCTTGGACGCCACCCCACGAAAAGTTCCAACGGACCAGATGGGAGGATCATCAAATTTCAGGAGCGCCACAACGTCATTCTCGATGTCGTTGGATGATCTGCTGGCAAGGAAGGACATAATCTCACGGTCGCCTTTTGACTGCGTATGCCAAGCGCCAACCAGCATGATCGGTATCAACCTGCGGACCGCGGCAGCGTCTTGCGCCCACTCAGGCGTACGGATGGCGGGAATCTTCGACAAACGACGGCGCAGGATGGTTGGCGAGTATCCAGATTCACGTGCAAGTTCGTCGATTTTGGCATCATCGGCGATCCCCATCGCCTCCGCTGCCTTCTTGAAAGGTTCGTACCGGAGCAGGTCAAGCACGATGTTGGGTTCGGGGTCGACGGTATTCCTCGGCCGGACGATTATCGTGTGGCGATTCTTGTAGGCGCCGCCGAGCTCGCGTTCAGCTTCATCAGTGAAAACAATCGGGACGAACGCCGGTGAAGCGGTCGTCAGCTTACGGAGCGCCTTTGCAGACGAGAATACGAGGAAACGATCCCTGAAGTTCTTGAGCGCCGACTCCACGTCTTCAAACATGCAGTAGAGGAAAGCCAACGCTTCGAGCTTCGAATCGCCACAGATGATGAGTGGAGAGCCGGAGAGGTTCTCGATCCAGTTTTTGACCGTAGTCTTGAAGTGTTCCACTGAAGTCGCAAAGAGATCCTGCGATAATTCCGGGTCGGTAACGGACGCCCAAGCGCGCCACTGCTCTTCGAGAGAATACACTCCGTCGGACGGAGACCCCATTCGCTCCGACAACCACCGCTGAGCTTGCAGCGATTGTTCAAGCCACTGCTCAATGTCGCTCGCGTCCAACGCCCTAACGGACTTCCAGTCCCCGAGCGCCTGCTTGTCTTTGACCCATTTGTCCTTCCCATTCCACTTCCGGGGGGTCACAAAAACGAAGCTCATTTCTGCTCGTTCCGTCGCCGGAATTGCCTTCACCCGCGTGGCGTAGTCCCCGGCGGCCTTCTGCTTCGGCTCTTCATTGCAGCCGAATTCCCATCCGGATTTGCCAAGCGGCACCCACGGGGTCGCGCCGCTGGCATCGACGCGGCCATCCCACCCTTTCTTCTCCGATTGATCGTATCCAGGGAAGTCAACTAGCGAGAGGCCCTGACCAGTTGAGTTCACCAACTTTCGCAGGAGGACTGCAAGAAGCGACCGAGCCTCGAGGTTGCCGTCGACCCATTGTTCGATTTCCCTGGCTGTGATCTTCAGAAACGCGGGCACATATGCACCTACCACGACTTTTGGAGTCCCAGAAATCTGCTGTTGTTGCTCGAACTCAGCCTGTAGCTTGAGGAGCTTCTGCTGATCGGCGCCGAAAACCTTTTCGAGCCGGCTGGCCATCTCTGGCGAAAGAGCCGCTTTGCCGTTCAGCAAGTTAGAAAGCGCGGGGCGGCCCACTCCCAAGAATTTGGCCGCTTCCTTGACTGACATTTTTGACGGGATGATGTCTTTACGAATGTAAATTCCGGGGTGGCGCATTTGTTTCATGTATTGTGTAGCGTTACACGATACAAACAAATTGTCAACAATTTGTTTTGCTAACACTCACCGCACTTAGACTTAGAGGTGCCGCGCACACCCCCGGATGCCCGAACTCTTGGCCCGTAAAATCAATCACTTACCGCAATATTCGGCAAAACCTCCCCGTGCCCTGTCAGAATGGCGCCAAATGGCAACACCTCTCAACGCAGCGCAGACGCTCTCGTCCGCAACGCCCGCTCTCCGGGCGCTTCCGCCTCGGAAAAATACTTTGCTGGGTATCCACTTGACTCAGCCGACCCCTACAGATTGTATGGAGGACTGGGAGCGCTGGGCGATCACATGATAGGGTTCGGGCGCGGTGACCATCGCCTGTTGGACCAGGCGGAAGAAAAGCTTCCCGCGGCTGCCGGATTTTCGTCGATTGAAACGGAAGGTGAACTCATCCAGGTAGTACTCCAAGTGCGGAT
>JASHSD010000142.1 GCA_030036985.1 Bryobacteraceae bacterium | reverse complement strand
GAGAGCACGCAGGCGAGAGCCGTGCCCCAACCGCCTCCGCCGATGATGGCAAGGGTGTTCATGCGCTTCGGCGGAAGCGGAAGACCCGCTCTTCACCCGCGCGAATTCTCACGATGTTGTCCCGATGCCGGCTGATGATCAGCACCGCCGCTCCCACCGCTGCGACCAGCACAGGCCAGCCGGGATGCAGGATCATCCAGCAGGCTACAGGAAACAGTCCCGCGGCGATTACCGATCCCAGCGACAGATAGCGCGTCCACGCCACCACGAGCACAAACAACAGCACCACCGCCAGCAGCGGCGCGGGCGTCAGATATGCAAAAGCGCCCACGAAACTCGCGACCGCCTTACCGCCCCTGAATCCGATAAACACGGAATATGCGTGCCCGATGAGCACCGCCAGCGCGGCGAAACTCATCCACAGTTCGTTCCCGCCCGTAAGTCTGTCGGCGAGCCAAACGGCGACGGCCGCTTTGGCCGCATCGAGGACGAGCGTCAGCACACCGGCGACAGGCCCCGTGGTTCGCAACACATTGGTCGCGCCAATATTGCCCGACCCGCTTTCGCGCACGTCGGCGCCGGTCATCAATTTGACAATGATGAGGCCGAATGGAATGCCGCCGATCAGGTACGCCGCGACCACCGCCAGCGCTCCCATCATGCGCGCGAACCCAGGGGAAACGTCGCTAACGTCTGGTAACTCGATCCGCGGCCATCCGGCCGGGGAGTGCTCGAATAAAGGTGAAACTCGGATACCTGGAACGTGCCGAAATCGGGATTTTTCATGTTTGCAATGTGTTCGCGCAGCGTGCGCACGAATTTGTGATCAATCCGCGCCAGAGTCAGGTGCGGATTGTAAGAACGGTCTTCGCAAGCCACACCCAATGGGACGAGCGCATCCTCGGTCTGCCGCGCCAGTTCAGCCAATTCCGGCCCTACGTGCACGCCCGCAAACAGCATTCTGGCGCGATGCGGATCGGGCAAATACCCGAACCCGCGGATCGAGACGGCAAAGGCCGGCAAGTCGATCCGACCCAGCGCCCGCTCCATTTCATCCAACCTCTGCTCCGGCCATTTGCCGATGAACTTCGTCGTAATATGCAAATTTTCCACCGGGGACCAATTGAGCGGCACGAGCGGTCGTAATTCCCGCAGCATTTGTTCGAGGGCGCTCTGAACATCCGGGCTCAGGGCGATCCCCGTGAACAGCCGCATCGTCGATTATTCTGTCATGTAATGGCGCGCGTTCGCATCATTCATTGGAAAGCGGAGGAAGCGGGTCCGCTGATCGATGCCTGCCGCGCCTGCGGCTATGAGGTCGAGTACGAGGATGTGCCGTTCCCTCTCCTCGCGAAGACCATCCGCAAGAACCAGCCCGACGCGCTCGTCATCGATCTGACGCGCCTGCCCAGCCACGGGCGCGAAGCCGCCATGGCCATTCGCCGCACGAAATATTCGCGGCACATTCCTATCGTGTTTGTCGACGGCGAGACCGAAAAGGTCGAAGCGGTGCGGAAGCAGTTGCCCGACGCGACCTTCACCACGCGCAAACAACTCTGCTCGCGGATCAAAGCTGCGTGCGCCAATCCGGTCCCGAATCCGGTCGCTCCGCCTCCGGTAATGGAACGCTACGCCTCACGCACGAAGGCGCAGAAGCTGGGAATTAAGCCGGGATCGACCGTCGCCGTCATCGATCCCCCGCGCGACTACGAAGCCGTAATCGGAGATATCGGCGAAGACATCGAGTTGATCGAGAACCCCGCGTCGGTGCATCCGGTGACCCTCTGGTTCGTGCGCGATCCCCAAGCATTCCTCTCGGCACTGCGCCGCATGCGCGCGATTGCGGATAAAACGCGGCTGTGGGTGGTCCGGCCGAAGGGACCCAAAAGCCTGCTCAACGAAACCTTCCTGCGCGGCGCCGCGAACGAAGTGGACCTGGTCGATTACAAAATCTGCGCCGTCGACGCCCACTGGACCGGCATGGTTTTCGCGCGCCGCAAAACATGAAGGGACTTCCACGGAGCTTCTACCGGCGCAGCACGGTCGAGGTCGCGCGCGATCTGCTGGGCAAGGTTCTGGCGCATGGTCCGACCGCGGGAATCATTGTCGAGACGGAGGCTTATCTCGGCGGAGACGATCTCGCCTCGCACTCGGCGGTCGGGATCACGAATCGCACGCGGGTAATCTTTGGTCCGCCGGGACACGCGTACGTTTATCTTTCCTACGGGATGCACGAATGCCTGAACATCGTGGCCGAGCCGGACGGCAAGGCCGGATGTGTGCTGATCCGTGCGCTGGAGCCGGTCGAGAGTCTGGAGATCATGCGTGAGCGGCGGTCGCGGGCGCGTACCGATCGCGATCTGGCATCCGGTCCCGGCAAACTGACCCAGGCGCTCGGCATCACCCGCGCGCACAATGGCGTCGATATCACGCGGGGCGAACTCATCGTGCGCGCCCCGGCGTCTCCGCGCGCAATCGAGATCGAGGTCACAAAACGCATTGGCATCACCAAATGTCCGGATCTGCCCCTGCGCTTCACCGTGAAAGGCAATCGATTCGTCAGCAGGTAGGGCAGCATGGCAGGGCGCTTGGAGCGAACCACTCTGTTGGTCACGGAATATAGAAACTCAACAGCACAGGCTGAAGCCTGTGCCACCTCCGACGAGGCGTCGGCCCCAAGCCAAAAGGCCCGGGGCCTGGACCCGGCGGGGGATACTAAACGCTGCTGGTGGATTTTTTGGAGCGCACCCGCTTGGCTGCTTCGACCCGCTTTTGACCCCCTTTTGTAAAGGGTGGGAATCAACCGAACGCCATAAGGAGTCATCCACCGGTTGCCCGGCAGGGACTAGCGCACAGACGCTGCTTGAGCCGACTCCCTCATTCTTGAGTGTTGGATCAAAAATGAAAGGCCGTCACCCGCTTCGCACGTACGCCCCAAATGGGATTGTACCCCGGCGAAGGATGGCCGCGCTTCGGCAAAATGCGGGCTGGCGCATCCGACCGGGTGTAAAATCCGATGTGAGTGGGGACGCAGCTCAGTCCGGAATCCCCGACTCCGCAACTCGATCCGGAAGCGGTTACGCGGCTTCTGAAACGACTGAGCGGCGGCGACCGGGAAGCGTTCGACCAGCTTGTCCCGCTGGTCTACGATCAACTGCGGAGACTGGCGGCGCGGTCGTTACGCTCCGAGCGTCCGGATCACACGCTGCGGGCCACGGCCCTTGTGCATGAAGCGTGGCTGCGGCTTGCGGTTTCCGAAGGCGAGTGGCAGGACCGCGTGCACTTCTATGCGGTTGCGGCGCGCGTCATGCGCAACATCCTGGTCGATTATGCCCGTGGCTCGGCGCGGCAGAAACGCGGGGGCGCCGTCCGGCACGTGAATCTCGACGAAGCGATGCTGGTCGACGATTCTTCGACCGATTTGCTTCCCGCCCTCGACGAATCCCTTACACGGCTGGAAGCGAACGATGAGCGCAAGGCGAAAATCATCGAACTGCTTTTTTTCGGCGGCATGACGTATGCGGAAACCGGCGCCGCCTTGGGCATTTCCGAAGCCACGGTCCATCGTGAACTGAAGATGGCGAAGGCATGGCTCTACACCGATCTGGCCGGTCCGCGCGCGTCCGCCTGAATTCCGTGTCATGAGTCCCGCGGCAAGTCCCGATCCCGACCGCTGGCGACGGCTCGAGAGCGTCTTCTATCAGGCATCCGATATGGATGCGCGCGATCGCGATGCATTCCTCGACCACGCCTGCGCTGGAGATGCCGCAATGCGAAAGGAGGTCGAATCGCTGCTCGCCGCGTCCGAACGCACCCTCAGCGATCTGCAGCAGCCGGCGCTCGAAGCCGCGCGCGAGATCGTGGCGGGACCGGCGATTACCGGAAAATTCGTGGGTCCGTGGCAGATTCTGGAAACAATCGGCGACGGCGGCATGGGCCGCGTGTATCTGGCGCGGCGCGCAGATCAGGCTTACGAGCAGAAGGCCGCGGTGAAGATCATGCGCTCGGACTTCGGGGGCGACCCCGTCATGCTGCAACGATTCCGCATCGAGCGGCAGATTCTGGCGAAGCTGAATCATCCGAACATCGCGCGCCTGCTGGATGGCGGGGTGAGCGCGGAAGGCCTGCCGTACCTCGTCATGGAGCATGTCGAGGGCGTTTCCATCGATGCCTATTGCAGGCAGCGCGAACTTTCAGTCGAAGAACGGCTGCGGCTGTTTCGCACGGTCTGCGGAGCGGTCGAGTACGCGCATCGCAATCTGGTGATCCATCGCGATATCAAACCGGGCAACATTCTCGTGACGCCCGTGGGGGCGCCGAAGCTGCTCGATTTCGGCATCGCAAGGCTGCTCGATCCGGAATTCGCGGGCGAGGCCCGCACGCGCGCCAGCCAATTGCTGATGACCCCGGAATATGCCAGCCCCGAACAAGTGCGGGGCGAGCCCGTGACCACGGCTGCGGACGTGTATGCGATGGGCGTTCTGCTCTATGAGTTGTTGTCCGGGGCGCGGCCGTTCCGCGCAAAAACCGACAACCCGCTAGAGATCGCACGGCTGATCTGCGATGAGACTCCCGCGCCTCCGAGCGTCGCGGCAAAAGGGCCTGAAGTGCGGCAGCTGCGCGGCGATTTGGATCGCATCGTGATGATGGCGATTCGCAAGGAACCGGAACGCCGCTACGCATCCATCGAACAGTTTTCGGCCGACGTGGAGGCATACATCGAGGGCTATCCTCTGCAGGCGCGCACGGCGACGTGGAGCTACAAGGCTGGCGCGTTCGTGCGTCGGCACAGAGCGGGCGTAATCGCCGCGGCGCTTTTTGCTCTGGCGCTGGCGGGCTTCGGAATCGGCATGGGAGTGCTGGCGAAGCGCGCGTACCGGCAGCGGGAAACTGCCGACCGCGAACGCCAGTTTCTCGCCGGCATGTTTCAGGCGGCGACGCCGGAGGTCGCGCTGGGGCAGACGATCACCGCTCGAACGCTGCTGGACCGCGCCGCGGGGCGAATCGATCGCGAACTCGGCGGCGAGCCGGAGGTGCGCGCTTCGCTTACCGAAACGATTGCGGAAGCCTATCGGTCGCTGGGCCTGGCGGACCAATCGCTGGCTTTGGCGCAGAAGGCATTGCGCCTCGAGACCGCTTCGCGCGGCGCCAACGCTCCCGAGACGCTGAGGACCATCGAGCTTCTGGGCGAACTCTATCGCGATAAGGGTCAGTACGCGCAGGCGGAGCCTTTGCTCGAACGCGTGATCGCTTCGCGGACGGCCGCTTTCGGACCGAGGAGTCCCCAAACCGCGGCGGTAATGGCGGAGCTGGGCGAATGCTACTACTGGCAGGCGAAAGACGATCAGGCGATTTCCCTTCTGCGGAAGACGCTCGCGATCGACCGGGCGAACGGGCCCGATTACGGCGCCGATACACGCAATTATCTGGCGCTGACGCTGGAACGCAAGGGCGGGTTCGACGAAGCGCGCGAGTTGCTGCAGGAATCGGCGGATATTTTCCGGCGCACGAAAGGTCCGAGAAGCCCCGATTATGCGATCAGCCTGCACAATCTCGGGAGCGCGCTGATCGACCGCGGCGACTTGAGCGGCGCGGAGAAAATGATTCGCGAAGCGGCCGACATCCGGCGGGCGGTGCTCGGGACCAAACACCCCGATTACGTGCTCTCGCTGAATAATCTTGGATACATCGATATCGAACAGGGGGACTGGCGAAAGGCCGAGCCGCTCTTCAAGGAAGCGCTCGCGATCGACCGGGAGCGGATCGGCGCGGACAATCCGCGCATTGCGGCACTGATGAATAATGAGGCGCGGGTGCTGGAAGCAAAGGGCGCGTGGCAGCAGGCCGATGACGAATACAATCGCGCGCTGAATCTGCTGCGCGGGGCGAATGCGGAGGAGACGTGGGCGGCGGCTGCGATCACTGCCAATCGCGGCATATTGCGGTTCGACCAGGGCAACTATGGTGCGGCGGAGCAGTTTGCGCAATCGGCGCTGGCGCTGCGGCGGAAGCTGGGCGGGGCTGGTACGCCGGCGTTCGCCGATTCGCTGATCGAGGTGGCCGAGGATCGCGCTTTTGCGGGAGATGCGGCGAGTGCCGAGCCGTTGCTGCGTCAGGCTCTCGATATTCGAAGGAAGATGCTTTGGCCGGGGCATCCGGCGATTGCAACAGCGGAGGTGCGGCTGGGCGAGGCGCTGATCGCGGAAGGGAAGGCGAGCGAGGCGGAACCGTTGCTGCGCGGCGCGCTCGACGCGGTCAGGCATGAACCTTTTCCGCTGCCCGCATGGCAGATCGCAGAGGCGGAAAATGCGTACGGAGAATGCCTGAAAGTGTCGGGACGCGGCCGGGAGGGCGAAGCGCCGGCAGCGCAAAGCCTGCATGCCCTTGAAGCCGATCCGCGTCCCGCGTATCGCCATGGCGCCGCCGTTGCGCTCCTCAGACTGAACAGCAAGCGCACGGCAAAGCCATCAGGTGCGGCGCCTGCGCCATAGCCCCACCGCAACCAACGCCACGCCGAGCAAAGCCCCGGTGGCCGGTTCGGGCGTGTTCGAAACAGAACTGGCGTTCACCAGAAAATCGAAGTTGTTGGAGGCTGAGCAGGCGAGGCAGTTGCCGAAATTGAAGTACGTGCTGTAGGCGCCGTCCGCGCCGAGCGGGGGATTGCGGACATCAAGCTCCTCCTCTCCCCAGCCGGTTCCGGCTGAATCCAGCACGTTGCCGAAGCCCACATATTCCCAGCCCGCGGCTTCGGGGCCGTAATACTGGACCCAGAAGTCAGTCAGCTGGAAAAGCTCGGAAAAGCTGTTCT
>JASHSD010000141.1 GCA_030036985.1 Bryobacteraceae bacterium | reverse complement strand
GCCGGCCGAAACGGGCGCGCACAAGCTGGTGGCGGCGGAGATGATGCAGCGAATAGCCGGGTCGTGGGGCGCGAGCGCGGTCTCGCTGGCCGCCATGATTTCGATTTTCGCGGCCCTGAACGGCTCGATATTGAGCGGAGCGCGCGTGCCGTATGCCGCGGCGCGGGACGGGCTGTTTTTCCGGTCCGCGGCGCGCGTGCATCCGGCGTTTCGCACGCCCGGCGTTTCGATTCTGATGTTGAGCGCGTGGTCGTCGGTGCTGGTGCTTTCGGGAAAATACGAAGAGTTGTTCGATTTCGTGATTTTCGGCAGCTGGATCCTTTATGCGATGGCGACGGCATCGGTATTCGTCCTGCGGCGCAAACGGCCGGACCTTCCGCGGCCGTATCGAACGATCGGCTACCCGGTGGTCCCGCTGCTGTTTCTGATGGGCGCCACAGTACTCGAAATCAGTACTCTTTGGACCAGCCCGCGCCAGTCGATTACCGGAATTGTCTTGATTTTGATGGGATTGCCGTTCTATTTTTACTGGAGGAACCGAATTCCGAGGAGCGCCGCCGGCGCCAAGTCCGTTCCGGTTCGGTATGGTTCCAGTACGCACTAAAGAAAGCGTTGTTCTGAATTCAGAACAAAATGCTTGCAATGCTCACGTCTTCCAGGTAAAAATCGAAGCAATGGGAAAGGCCTCGCCGGCGCTCTTTGTTCTGAATACGGAACTTGGCGCACCGAGAGATCGAAACCTGGAACAATATCAGGAGCTGAGATGGACGTTTCAAAAATTCTGGAAGAACTGCGCCAGGAACGCGAGCAACTGGAAGAAGCGATTTTGAGCCTGGAAAGGCTGGCGCGAGGAAGGGGTCGCCGGCGGGGCCGTCCGCCGGCATGGATGGTGGAAGCGAAGAAGCGCGGTCGTCCACCGGGCAGCAAGAATAAAGCACCTGCGGCGAAGCCGTTGGCACACGCGTCGGCTGCGGCGTAAAGGACCGGGTTACCGGGGCCGGAGGATTCGGCCCCGTGTGCCAAGTCCAGGATATAGGATTAATCAGGACGGCGTCGACGGAGCCTTGGGCGGAGCCGAGGGTTTCGTCGAGGGCTGTTGCGCCTTAACCGGACTGATCAGGATATGCGCGTTGCGGCCCTCCATACGCGCGGAGCCATCCACCGCACCGTAAGCCGTCAGGTCTTCGGCGAATCGGTTGAGGAGTTTTCTTCCCAGATCCGTATGGGCGATTTCGCGCCCGCGGAACTGGACGACCGCCTTAACGCGGTTTCCCTCCTGCAGGAAGCGGATAGCGTGGTTCTTTTTGAAGTCGTAGTCGTGATCGTCGGTGTTGGGGCGGAATTTCAGCTCCTTCACCTGCACCACGTGCTGCTTCTTCTTGGCCTCGTGGGATTTCTTCTTTAGTTCGTATTGATAGTGGCCGTAATCGATGGCTTTGGCCACCGGGGGCACCGCCGTAGGCGAAACGACGACCAGATCGAGCCCCAGTTCCTGCGCTCTGCGGAGCGCTGCGGACGTGGGCATAATTTCGGCGGTTCCGTCGGGGAACACAGCCCGGACTTCTCTGGCACGGATCGATTCGTTAACGTTTTCGCGGCGACTGGGTTTGCGAGGCGGGAAGTTTCGGCCTGGAATCATGCGGATTGTAGACTATTCACCAACATACTTCGAGTGTACCCCGCGTTTGCGCCAAAAGTCCACCGGGGTGGCGCGATCTTACTGAGCCGCGACCGCTCTCATCGCAGCCAAATCGACCAGACGGTGTCGACTGTCGCATGTGTGATCGAGGACGCGAGTAATCGCCGCTGCGCCAGCCAGGCTCTTCCGTAGAACACGCCAGCGATTGCGGCCAGAATCACGTATCGCCAGTTGAAACCCGCCGTGCGTTTGTTGAAATGCGCCAGGCCGAAGAGCGCGGAGGTCACGCCGAGCGCCCGGCCGGGGCCAATGCGCCGCGCCAGCATATTCAGCATTAATCCGCGGAAGAACAGTTCTTCCGGCAGGGCGACGAAGAACAGGGTAAACAGCCAACCCGCTCCGAACTGCAGCGGACTGCCGGGCGTGCGGTGAAGGTGCAGGAAATCGAGAGCGAAGCCCAGAACGATCGCAATTGGCGTAAAGTACAGAAATTCACGAAGGCCGGTAATCAGGTCGTTGCGTCGAAGTCGAAAATCGAACCCGATTCCTCCGATCGGCCGCGCGACGAGGTAAGCATAAAGGCCGGCATCGACGAACAACAGCTTCGGCATGCCGGACAATCCCGCGACGGGCCACGCGCGCGCGAAGAAATGCAGGTCTACCGAGATGCCGAGAATGGCCAGCACCAGCCAGTCGCGCCAGTCCGGGTTTTGCGGATCGGCGTGCGCGAGGAGCAGCATGATTGCGCTTACTATCCCGGTCATTCCGAGAAACATATCCCAACGAAATTGCCCCTGCGGCAGAGCGAAAACGAGATATGCCGCCGCGAGATAAATAACGATCCCGAGAGCGCCGCCCGCATGGCCGCGCAGGCGGTTTTCGAGTCCGAAGCCGAAGGCCCAATAAGGAGCGAGCAGGAGCGCGAAACTGACGGCGGTCGCCGGCGCGACGGTTACATGGAAATATCGCGCGACGTACCAAAAGCAGGCGAGGAGAGCGAAAAAGCCTGCGATTACGCATTGACATTCCCTTACGCTTAACAGGGAAACCAAAGCACTTAACAGTCGTCTTATCGGGTGTAAGGAGATTTTGAAAGACATGAACAAGAAATCGCTGCTTATCGTGGGAGCCTTGACTCTCGCCAGTTTCGGCGTTGCCAGCGCCAAGACCTTTGACGTTATTCTGACCGCGCCGGCCATGGCGGGCGATACCGAGCTGAAACCGGGCGACTACACGCTCAAGGTCAATGGTTCGCAGGCAACTTTCACGGATCAGAACACTTTTAAGTCTTTCACCGTCCCCGTGAAGGTTGCGAACGGCCCCGCGAAGTTCGACCATACGATGGTCGAGACCACCAACCAGAACGGCATGGACAATATCAACTCCATCGATCTGGCCGGCTCCAGCACCAAGCTTGAATTCGGCCAGTAATCGTTCAATCTCAGCGGGGCAGGTTGGCAACCCAATGTCACGCAGGTTGCAGGTCGAGTTTATGGGGCTGCGGGCGCCCACGCCCGCAGCCGGTCCCAGACCAGGCGGACGAAGGCGTCTTATAACCTGCCCCGGAATCAGACTGAGTATTCGGGCGGCACAACTCCCTTGTTCCGCAGATACATTTCCCCGTAGCCTCTGGTATGCGCCGTGTGAATCATAGCCTGGTAAAGCAGTTCCAGTCCGGTCACTGAAGGTCCCCGGCCGGCGCCGAATGTCCTGGTAAGATCCGCATCAGTCAGTTGTCCGACAACTCCTATCGACCAGTCATAAAGCGCATTCAGATATTTCACGGTCGCTTCTTTGCTGGTATCGTTCCTGGGCGCCGCGGGAGCGGCGCCTTTGCCGAGCCGTCCCAGATAAAAGCCTTCGGCCTGACCTAAGTGCTGCAGCTCGCCCCCGAAAGGACGGGCATCGGCGAAGGGCTTGTAATCGTAGTTCTCAGCCGGCATGGCTTCGGCCACTTTCAATGTGAAGTCTTTCGACTTCTTCCAGTGATCGACAAGGATTGCGATCTCTTTGGCGTCGTTATCCGCGGCGGCCGCGATGCGTGTGCCGGCGGCCGCCGCCGCGGCGATTACCGCCGATTGAAGTGCAGTTCTGCGATTCATGGGTTTTGCCTCAGAAGGTATTGTATGCGGTGAAATCGCTCCCTTGCGGGCCCAGAGGGCACCCCGGCTCAGAAACAGACAGAAAGTGACGCTCGCGCACAACCCGTTCGACTAATCGGCGTCGTTAACGGCGATCAGATGCAGCGTGCCGGACGATTTCGGTTCTTCCGCGGCTTCCACTTTCTTCAACTGACGCTCGATGGCGCGGGTGCGAACGGCGGCTTCGTCCACCGTTTGCGTAGCCTGATCCAGGCGCTTGCGGATGGCGTCGAGCACCTGCGAATACTTTCCGAACTGTAGTTTCACGTCGCCCAGAAGCTTCCATACCTCGCTCGAACGCTGCTGAATCGCCAGCGTGCGGAAGCCCATCTGCAGACTGTTTAATAAGGCGGCGAAAGTCATCGGTCCCGCGATCACCACGCGGAAATCGGCCTGCAGCGCTTCGGCGAGACCGGGACGGCGCAGGGCTTCGGCATAAAGACCTTCAGTCGCGAGAAAAAGGATGCCGAAATCGGTGGTGCGCGGCGGCGCGAGATACTTCCCGCTGAAAGTCCTGGCGCAGGTGCGTACGACGGTCTCCAGTTCCCGGCCGGCGTTTTCGACGGCTTCGGCATCGCCCCGCTCGGCGGCCGCAACGAGACGCTGATAAGTCTCCATGGGGAACTTGGCGTCCACCGGGAGCCACACCGGGTCGATTCCCTTTCCCGGCAGCTTGATGGCGAATTCGACGCGCTCGCTCGTGCCGGTCGTCGAAACGTCACGATCGTACTGTTCGGGCGCGAGTATCTGCGCCAGCAGGTTTTCGAGTTGCACTTCGCCCCATGCGCCGCGAGTGGTGACGTTCGTCAGTACGCGCTTCAGATCGCCGACTCCCGACGCGAGGCTCTGCATCTCGCCCAGTCCTCTGTGGACCTGCTCGAGGCGTTCGCTCACCAGCCGGAAAGATTCACCGAGGCGCGTTTCGAGAGTCGATTGCAATTTCTCGTCGACCGTCCGGCGCATCTGTTCGAGTTTGGCCGCGTTGTCGTTCTGCAGCGATTGAAGTCGGCTGTCGACCACGCCGCGAATGATTTCGAGCTGTTGAGTGATGGCGGCGCGCAGGGATTCGGTGCGCTGTTCCGATTGCATGGAAGAGCGCTGAATGCCGGCGGCGATCTCCTCGCGCAGGCTGCGGCTTTCTTCGCGCAGGCGCGCGTCGAACGAATTGTGAAACGCCTCGTGCGAACGCACGCGCAACAGAAGCAGCAGGTTGAGTACGAGGATTGCGGCAAGCAGTACGGCAACGGCGATAGAGAACATTTTGGCGACGCTCTGTTTTATTCTAACCGGATACGCGACTTGAGTCGCGTCTCCGGCCCGCGGCAGATCTGAAATGACGCGACTAAAGTCGCGTGTCCAATCTACGTTAATGCCTGAACGGCCGCTTCGATTTTCTTCGCCAAGGCCGCGTAATCGTCGCCTTCGAGACGCAGCGGCGGGCCAAACTTCACCCGCGCACGGCCGGGCGTGGGGAATTTTGCGTCCTTGTGCAGGACACGTTCCAGCCCGATGAGGCGCACAGGGACGACAGGCAAATGCAGCCGCGAAGCCAGCATGCCGACGCCCGGCTGGAAGGGCAACAACTCGCCGGCGTTGGTGCGCTTTCCTTCCGGGAAAATCAGAACGCAATTGCCGTCCGCGGCCAGATCGCCCGCATAGCGCAGGGCCGCGCGCGTTCCGGATTCGCGCTGCGGCAGCGGAAATGCGTTGAAGACGAGGCACGCCAGCAGGTAATTCAGACCGTTCGTGAAACGCGCGTGCAGCGGAAATGCGTCGGGATGAAAATGCGCGTCGAAAAATTCCTTCGACATAGCGGGCGAGGTGCGATAGCGCCATTTCGCGGGCAACGCCCAAAATATCGCGGGGACGTCAAAATGGCTCTGATGGTTCGACGCGAAGATCACCGGCGGTTCGATGCCGCGCAGATTCTCGAGGCCCTCCACTTTGATCCACGCGAAGATGCGCAACAACGGCAGGATCAATCCGGGGAGGGCGACGTGGCGCAGCAGGCTCGCGGCGCCGGTGCGATTCCATTCGGGAAATTCAAAACTTTCCTCGTTATCGCTGGCCGCCGCGGGCTTCACATGCGCGAGGTCGCCGACCGTGCGCGCGCGCGCGAACTGCGATTCGTCGATCGCGGCGCCGGTGCGTTGTTCCAGCTCCATCATGAGCTGGATGCGGTCGAGGGAGCTGAGGGCGAGATCGTCGAGCGAAGTGTTGGCGTCGATTTTGCGCCCGGCGGCGAATTTTCGGACCACATCGTCAATAGTGTTCTCACCCGCTTCTCCTCCTTTGGCGGGCTGTCCGTTCGCGGCGCCTTCCGCCGCGTGCGCAATCTCGACCCGCTTCAGCTTGTTCGTGCCGGACGTGCGCGGCAGCGAAGGCTGCGGCCACACGGAAAAGCTGCGAATGCGCTGGTGCGTCTCCAACTGCTGATTCGCTTTGCCGATAATCTCTTCCGCATTTGCGCCCGGACCGAGGACAAGCACCGCGTGCACCTGTTCGCGCGCACCCTGTTTCGCGGGCACGACGGCCGATTCGCGCACGCCTTCGATCGTATTCAGAACGCGCTCGACGTCTTCGGGAAAAACGTTGAGACCATCCGGCGAGACGATCATTTCCTTCCTGCGCCCGAGGATTTTGAGGCGTTTTTCGGCATCGAGCTCGCCGATGTCGCCGGTATGCAGCCAGCCTTCGGCGTCACGCAGACTGCCTTCGCCGTAATACCCAGGCGTGATATTTTCGCCGCGCAGCAGCACTTCGCCATCGGGCGCAATTTTGATCTCGACGCCGCCAATGGCCTTGCCCACCGTGCCTTTGCGCGCGTCGAAGGGATGGTTCAGCGTCGCCACCGGCGCCGTTTCGGTAAGACCGTAACCCTGGACCACCAGGTAGCCGAGCTTGCCCCAGAACTCTTCGAGAGCGGGATCGAGCGGCGCCGCGCCGACCACGAAGCTCCAGAACTTCCAGCCGAAGCGCCGATGCACGCGGCGATACTGCCACCATTTCCAATACCATTTGCCGCTGCGCGCCGGGGCGGCGGATTCGGGC
>JASHSD010000140.1 GCA_030036985.1 Bryobacteraceae bacterium | reverse complement strand
ATGCCCGCCGCGCTCGCCGCAGCCTCGGCGCCGCTGCGCAACGGATGGCTCCTCCTGCGCGTTCTGAGCGCCGTCTTGACGGTGCCCATTGCGGAGGAATTGGCGTTTCGCGGATTCCTCATGCGCCGTCTGGTTTCCGCCGACTTCGAATCGGTGCCGTGGCAGAGGATCTCATGGACAGCTCTGCTGATTTCTTCAATTCTGTTCGGCCTTTTGCACGGCAGCCACTGGGTTGCCGGCGTCGCGGCAGGCATCGTTTATGGGCTGCTGCTGCAACGGCGAGGCCGGATCGGCGATGCCGTAGTGGCGCACGGCGTATCCAACGCCTTGCTTGCGGTGTATGTGCTGGCGTTCCAGCAGTGGCAGCTTTGGTGAGCGGTACTGGAACCGGAATACTCCGGACAACACATTAATCTTTTGACTTAAGGGCGGCGTTAATTTATCCTGAGATCGATCTATCAGGCTTGACAGGATCGGCGTGGAAGGATCGGCTTGAAAAGCCGACGGACCGGCGATAGCTGCTTTCACCCGACTTGGTCTGGTTTCGCGTTATGGTACTTTATTAAGGAGGAAAATGAGGAAATTAATCGGATTCAGTCTGCTGGTAATCGGCGCCGCAGCGCTGGCTACGGCCGTACCGGTGGGCGCTCCCGAGATCGATCCGGCTTCCGGCGGCAGCGCATTGGCGCTTCTGGCGGGCGCCCTGGTGATTTTTCAGGGGCGTCGGCGCAAGCAGTAGGGCAAGCGCCGAGATGAGTCTCGGCGCAAGAGACGCGACTAAAGTCGCGTGTCCAAAATGTAGCCTGTGCTATACGGGCAGCGATTCAGGATTTCCGCAAAGAGCCGACGAGGTCGACCGCTCGTTCCACACCAATTTGAGTCAGTAGCTGTTCCAATTCCCGGGCAATTTTTGCCGGCGCCTCCGGGTTCCAAAATGTTGCGGTCCCCACTTCCACCAGCGATGCGCCCACGATCATGAATTCCGCGGCGTCTTCCCCGCTTGCGATTCCACCCATTCCGATGACCGGAATCTTCACCGCATTCGCAGCCTGATGCACCATCCGCAAAGCGATCGGCTTGATCGCCGGACCCGAAAGCCCGCCGTAACCCGCGCCGATTCGCGCCGTTCTGGTCTTCGCGTCGATCGCAAACGAGACGAAGGTATTGACCAGGGAAATTGCGTCCGCGCCGCTCCTTTCCGCGATACGGGCGAAAGGCTCGATGGCCGCTACGTTCGGCGAAAGTTTCACGATGAGAGGACGTTTGGCTATCGCCTTCACGGCGGCTGTCAGCTCCGCGAGCGCCGTTTCGTCGACACCGAAGGCGAGGCCTCCGTGCTTCGTGTTCGGGCAGGAGACGTTCAGCTCGTAGGCCGCAATCCCCTCGGCGTCGTTCAGAATACGCACGACTTCGACGTAATCCTCGGCCGCGTAACCGAACACGTTGGCGACAATCGGGGTATGGTAACGGCGCAGCCCCGGCAGCTTTTCCGACACAAAAGCGCGCGCGCCGACATTCTGCAGCCCGACCGAATTGATCATGCCGGCCCGCGCTTCCCACAGGCGCGGCGGTGGATTGCCCGCGATCGGCTCGCGCGACAGTCCCTTCACGACGATGCCGCCGAGCAGGTTGAGGTCGACCAGCTTCTCGAATTCGATACCATATCCGAAGGTCCCGGAGGCGGCAAGCACCGGGTTGCGGAAACGAATGCCGCAAACCGTCGTTTCGAGGCGGTTTTGCGGATGGCTCATGATGGCAGTGGTATAAGCATCACTTTCGAGAGGAGTGTAACAAAGCAGGGGTTGGTGGTAAACTGAACCCTTCAAAACACCGTAGTCAGGCATTTTTGATGAAGGACGGAATTCTCGGCGTCAGAAACTGGCGGTTGAAACGCGGCATCAGCCTGGAAACCATTGCCGCGGCCACGAAGCTCAGCGTGCGGCAACTGGAAGCCATCGAGTTCGGCGAATTCGGCCGGCTGCCCGGCGGCATCTACAACACCAGCTATATCAAACAATATGCGGGGGCCATCGGTTTCGACGAAAGCCGCCTGCTCGCGTACTATCGGGATTTCTGTAATTCCGGCGTGTCGGCGGCCGGCCGCAGACCCTCGGCACTTACCGGACCCTTGTTTCAGCACTGAACGCTGAAAAGCACGCGCGCCGCTGGTGTATATTGTGCGCAGGAGACCGCACATGGGAGCTGCCACATTTGTAGCCATATTTACGGCGATTCTTGCAGCTATTTTCCTTTCGTTGATTCCGTTGGGAAAGCGATGGAGAGCAGCGCAGGAGAGAGAGCGGGCGCGCCGTATGGCTGAGCACAGGATGAATGCAAGACTCCTGAGATTCGACATTTGATGTGGTTCAGGGCCGGGCAGAAGCCCGGCCGCGGGCCCGAAGGCCTGCCCCCCAAGTTTGACACTGTGTACGCCGCGCGATAGCATGGCCCACAGATTAGCACTGGAGAGCATATTGCAATGAAACTCGGATTTGTGACCGCGTTCGCCGGCGTCGCGCTGCTGTTCGCCGCGTTGCCGGCCGTGGCGCATCATTCCTTCGCGGCCGAATACGACTCGCACAACGTGATCACGCTGACCGGCGTCATCTCGAAGGTCGAGTGGACCAACCCCCACACCTATGTTTATGTGGACGTGAAGGACGCCGCCGGGAAAACCACCACCTGGGCGCTCGAGGGCTATCCGCCGAATACGCTGAAGCGCACCGGCTTCGCCCGGGCCATTCTGAAGGAAGGCGACACCATCACCGTTACGGCATACAAATCGAAGGACGGTTCCAACACCGGCGCGGGCCGCGAGATTACGTTCTCGGACGGCTCAAAAAAATTCCTCGGACCGGAAGGGCGGTAGGCACGTGCGTGCAGTCGTTATTACCGCGGCGTTGATTTGTGCCGGAATAGCGCAGGCGCAGGGACCGGGTCGCGGTGTCCCGGGGAGCGTTGCGCCCGGGCCGGTTGTCCACCATCCGATCCCCCGCACCGCCGATGGCAAGCCCGATCTTTCGGGCACATGGCAGGCGGGCGGCGTCAGCATCAACGG
>JASHSD010000139.1 GCA_030036985.1 Bryobacteraceae bacterium | reverse complement strand
GTACCCGCCCGATTTCAGCCAGACCTTCGGGCGCAGAGCCTTCTCGACCTCGGCGGTGATGCCGAACTCGTCGAATATCGGATTGGATCGCGTGTAGAGCTTGACGCGCCCGACCAGCGCGGGCTGGAAGCGCTCGACGAAACTGAGAATCCTCTCGTACAACTCTTCGTTATCCACCCAGATGGTTTTGAACGACGTGGTGAGCTGATCCCTGAGGATGCGCTGCACCAGATCCAGATCGTGATGGAGCAGCAGCGGCGCGGGCTTTCTCTCCGCCTTCTGGCGGATATCGAGCCAGAGGTTGTAGAGAAAATGCATGTCGCTTTTCAGCTCTTCTTCGCTCTTGTTTTCGCCGGCCGTGCGGCAGATGAAGCCGCCGGGAATGCCCTGGCGGTGCGTCTGCAGGATGCGCTTCAACCGCTGACGCTCTTCGTCCGAAGGAATTTTACGCGACACGCCGACGTGCTCGACCGTCGGCATGTAAACGACGAACCGGCCCGGCAGCGCGATGTGCGAAGTGATGCGCGCGCCCTTCTGTCCGAGCGGTTCTTTCGCGATCTGAACGATGATCTCCTGACCCTCTTTCAGCAGATCGGAGATGGACGCCATCGGCGGGCGCTCGCTGCGCTCACGCGGTCCGCGCGCTTCCTGCTGCCGTGGTTCCCGATGCTCACGAGGTTCGCGTGCTTCCCTCTGCTCGCGCGGCTCGCGGCGTTCCTCGCGTTGCGGCGCGACGGTCTTCTCTTCGACGCCCGCCTCGGCGCGCGGCGCGCCGTCTTCTTCCGTCTGCTGCGAACCGCGCATCTTGCGGCGCATGCGGCGAGACACGCGATGCGGATAGCGATGTCCCTGCTCCCGCAGTTGCGCGGTCAGACTGGTGGGGATGCGCGCCGGCTCCGGTCCCTCCTCCTCGGCGGGCGGCGCGCTTTCCTCAGCAGTATTTTCTTCGAGCGCGTTTTCCTGGAACGCATTTTCCTGAAACGCGTTCTCCTGAAAAACCTCGACGGCTTCTTCTTCGGCGATTTCCGCTTCGACTACGTCGGCGGCGCTCAGGCCTTCCTCTTCTTCTTCCGCCTCAGTTTCAGTTTCAGCCTCAGCAGCCGCGGATTCCGATTCCCCGGGCGCCGATTCAACGACGGCGGTCTCAACCGGCTCCGACCCCGCGAGCGTTGCGGGGGCCTCCTCGACCTGCGGATTCACCCATGAGGGAACTGTTCCGAAACCCGCAAGGGGATGCTCTTCGGGCAGTGCGGCTTCGACCGGAGCCGCGGCGGGCGCCGGTTCGGGCTCAGGTTCCGCCTGCGGCTCGGGCGAATACTTGGCTAACGATTCGCCGGGAAGCACCATGAAATCCTGTGGAGACGGCACGCGCGCGACGGGTGCGGCTTCCACCTTCGCCGGCCTTTCCGGCCTTTCCGGCTTTTCCGGATCGGCCTGTTCTTCGGCCTCGGCCTCCGGTTCCGCCGCCACAGCCGCTTCCGCTCTGGGTGAGAAGAACTTCGACTCGGGCAGACCGCTGCCGCGCCCGCCACGCCGACGCCGTCCGCGGCGCCCACGTCCGCCGCGATCGCCACGATCCGGACGGCCGTCGCGGCCGCCTTCGGGCCTGGGTCCGCCCGCGGCGCCATTCGCGGAGACGACCGGCACAGGCGCAGCCTCCGTTTCCGCCGCTTCAACTACGGACGATTCCACAATAGCGGCGCTTGGGCGCACCGGTTCGCCGCCGCCCTTTTCCATTTTGAGGACCTTTTCCTCGACGGTGCTCACCACCGCCTCGTACTCGTCGTTATCCTCAAAAAAATCGGAAACGTACAGGAAAGCGTCGCGATCGAGGCCGATGTCGACAAATGCCGACTGCATTCCCGGCAGCACGCGCGTGACCCGGCCTTTGTGGATGCTTCCCGCTAAGGAGTATTCTTTTTCGCGTTCGTGGAACAGTTCCACGACCTGGTCGTCTTCGAGGATGGCAACCCTTGTTTCATGGCGCCCCGAAGAGACGATAAGCTCTTTGGACATTCATTTCTCCCGTTGGGCTCCTCTGGAGAGCTCGGACCGGAAGAGAATCTGGACCCGAAAAATTGCTTCGCCCCGCGTAAGGATCGTGCTGGTCTCGTATGCGGCCGTGCACGACCAGAAAACAATAACTTCTCACGCCCGCCGGAGGATGGAGTCTTATACTTCGGACTGACTTCGCCCGTTGTCCTCAACACCCAACATCGGCATGGGAAACGCTCATGTTCGGAAAACCCGGATTCAAAATCGTTCCGGGCGACAGGCGGCGAACCTGCGCAGGTTCTCAGGGCCTGATCCGAGAGTCTCCATGGCTCCCAACTTCAACTCAAAATATTCTTAACTTCCCGCGGACTCCGGAGACGCTGCCGTCTCCTCCCATCCGTACTGCACAACTCGTTGTTCACAAACCTGACACTTCAGTTCACAAACCTGCGAACCCTCACGCTGTTCACCAGCCCGAGCATCAGAAACATGGACCAGATGCTCGATCCCCCATAACTCATCAGGGGCAACGGGATGCCGGTCACCGGCATCCTCCCCACCACCATTCCGACATTTACCAGTATATGAAATAAAAGCAGCGCCCCGACACCCATACAGATATACATCCCCGCCCGGTCGGGTGCCGTCTGGGCGTTATGCACAATCTGCATGAGTAATACGAAATACAAAACCAGCGCCAGCATGACGCCGATGAAGCCGTGCTCCTCGGCGAAGGCCGAGAAAATAAAATCCGTATGAGGCACCGGCAGAAAGCGCAACTGCGTCTGGGTCCCCTTGGTCACGCCCTTGCCCCACGTTCCGCCATCCCCGACGGCGATTTTCGACTGAATCAGCTGATACCCGGTGCCCTGCGGATCGCGCTGCGGATCCAGAAAACCGATGATCCGCGCCTTTTGGTAATCGTGCATGGTCGCGAACCCGATCGGCAGCGCGATCACTCCCAAGACGGCGACAGCCAGCCAGTATTTCCACGGCATGCCCGCGAGGAATACGCCTATGGCCAGAATCGGAATGTAAGTCAGGGCTGTGCCGAGGTCCGGTTCCTTGGCGATCAGCGCCATCGGCAGCAGAATCATGCCGCCCAGTTTCAGCAGATCGCGCATTTCGAGGACTTCGGTCCTGAGTTCGGTCAGAAAACGCGCCACCAGAAGGATGATGACGATCTTGGCGAACTCGGAAACCTGCAGATGAATGCCGGCGGGCAAAGAGATCCAGCGCGTCGAGCCGAAGGCCTGCTTGCCGATCGCGAGCACCGCGATGAGCAGGACTATGGACGCGATATACAGCCCGTAAACGTGCGTCATCAGCGAGTGGTAATCGATATTGGTGGCGATCCACATCAGCAGGATGCCCGCCGCGATGTAGACCAGTTGTTTCCACCAGGAGCCCTGCCAGATGGTGTCATGCGTCGCGCTGAAGATCTGCAGCACGCCCAGGCCGCAGATGATCATCGAGACGAAGAAGGCAGTCCAGTCGAAATCTCTGAGACCGGCGAATTGAAACATACTAGTGTGTAGGGCGTGCAGGGCAGATTGGCAATCCAATGCCGCTCGTTTTTACGGCCTTTCTTGTGGGGCCGGCGCTTCGGCGCTGCAGCCGCCCTTCCGGGCGGCCTGGAATAAGGTCAAATTTCGGGCCCAAGGGTGGGGTTCTGTTGAGGATCGCGCCGGGCGGAAGCCCGGCGGCCTGACCCCACAGTAAAAACGATTGGCATTCGATTGGCCATCTGCGGCCGATTGGCAATCGGCCTGAACGGTTGCAGGACGCGATATGGATTCCCTGATTGCGCATCATTGATCGTCGTCCGCGTCCGAGGAAACCAAGTTGACCAGCGGTTTGGGCTTGGGGGCGACACTGTCTGCGCTCTTAAGTGTCGGCAGGATGGTCGAAACCAGCGCGGTCGCCGGATTCAATCTCTGTTTCGCGGCCTCTTCCTCCGCCACGCGCTGCTTCTTATCGAAGTACGCCTTCATCACGTCGCGCGCGGTCGGGGCGCAGTATTGTCCGTGTATTCCGACATTCTCCCACAGCACCGCGACCACGATCTCGGGATTGTAGCAGGGGGCGAAGCCGACAAACCAGGCGTTATCCTTCACATCCGGGTGGGCGCGCTCGTATGCCTCGGAAGCCACCTGCGCCGAACCGGTCTTGCCGCAGACATCGATGCCCGGAATCTTCGCGCGCACGCCGGTCCCGCCTTCGTTGACGACGCCATACGTCCCATAAACCACGTCATGAACGTTATCCGCATTGAGCGCCAATTTGTGAGGCTTCTCGGTTTTGCTCGCCGACAATAAAAGGTGCGGGGTGTGCCAGACGCCACCCTCGGCGAGTCCGCCCAGAGCCCGCGCGATCTGCAGCGGCGTCACAGTAGTCTGGCCCTGGCCGATTGAGACCGAAATCGTTTCTCCGGGGTACCACTTCTGCCTGTAATTGCGCAGCTGCCATTCCTCGGATGGGACCACCCCCGGCGCCTCGTCCGGAAGGTCGACGCCGGATTTGTGGCCGAGGCCCGCCTGCTCGGAGTAATAAGCAATATTCTCGATGCCGGTCTTGTTGCCGACGTTGTAGAAGTAAGAGTCGCATGACTCCGTGATGCCCTTGTGCAGCGAAACCTGCCCGTGCGTTCCCCAGCACTTGTAAAAACGGCCGAAGAAGCTCGCGCCGCCCGCGCACAGGAAGGTGGTGTCTTTGTCGATGCTGCCGCTTTCGAGACCCGCGAGCGCCACCAGCGGTTTGAATGTGGACCCAGGCGCCCATTGCGCCTGAATCGCGCGATTGATCATCGGTTTGTTCGGATCGCTGGTCAGTTCTTTCCAGTCTTTCCCCTTGATGCGAACCGCGAATTTGTTCGGATCGAAGGTCGGCTGGGAGGCCATCGCCAGGATCTCGCCGGTGCGCGGATCGAGCGCCACCACCGCGCCGCGATGGCCCTGCAGCGCCAGTTCGGCCACCACCTGCAGGTCGAGATCGATGGTCAGTTGAATGTTTTTGCCGGGAATCGCGGGCTTGATCCCCAGCACCTCGCGCTCTTTGCCGCGGTTATCGACGACGGACCGGCGCTCGCCGTCGATGCCCATCAGAACGTCGTTATATTCCTTCTCCAGCCCCGTCTTGCCGATGATCTGGCCTTGGTTGTATTTCGCGTATTCAGGGTCGTCCAGTTCGGCTTCGCTGATTTCGCCTGTATACCCGATTACGTTGGCGAGGATGCCGTTGTCCGGGTACAGCCGCCGCTTCGATTCGATCACCTCCATCTCGGGAAACGTCTCGGGATCGCGATGGGCCTCGACGAATGCCAGGTCTGAAGGCGAAAGATCTTCCTTGATGATAACGGGTTCGTATTTCGGCCGATTCCCGTAGCGCGCGACTTTGCGAATCAGGTCGTCGTAATCGAGGTGCAGACCGTCGGCGATCTCGCGCAGATGTTCCTGCCTGAGGTTCTCGCGCGAAAGAATCAGACTCCAGGTGGAATGGTTGTCGACGATCACGCGACCGTCGCGATCCAGAATCTTTCCGCGCGGCCCCACGATGGGCAATGCTTTAATCCGGTTGCGCTCGGCCTGTTCTTTGTAGATTTCCGGGTTTTTTATCTGTAGTTCCCAGAAACCGGTGACGAGAAAGAGAAAAACCGCGACTGCGATGTACTGAAATGCGGCCATTTTGGCGGTCGCGAAACTCGGATCGTCGCGCAGCTGAATCTTGCCGGGCTCCGGTGGCCGTTCGAGATGTTGTTCGAGAGACGGGAAACGCACAACGGACGCCGCAGCTATATTCAGGTTATCAAAAAAAGGAGAGAAGCGCTCTGGTGAGGAGCGAGAGACAACGGGCTATTCTGGAAGAGGCACAGGATGCCGGATCACTCCATACACAGGGTTGCCATACACGGGGTTGGCGATTTGGCTCTGCGGCGGGAGATCGTAATCCAAGCGCGGGAGATGGGCGCGCGCCCGGGACATCACGGATCGTGAGCTTGACGAACTGATTTGGGATGGGCTGGACCACGCCCGACGTAACCGCGGCAGTTCCGATCTCCGAAGAGGCGAATGAATTACACCGCGCCGTTGGCTGTCGTCGTTAGCGGGTGGCGCTCTGGTCGGCGGTTGCAGCAGGCAAAACTCCGTCGCGGAAAAGACCGAGGCCCTGCAGGATCGGCGTTTCCTCTTCTTCGAACTGAACCACCGGCTCGTCGGCTGAAGCCCGGCGAACGTTGTACCGCGCAATCGCGGCTACAGCCGCAACAAGGCTTCCGATCATTTCGGCATATTCGCGAGGGTGAGTGAGCGCGTCGAGCTCGAAC
>JASHSD010000138.1 GCA_030036985.1 Bryobacteraceae bacterium | reverse complement strand
GAAATAACTCCGGCCCGCGTCTCTTCCGTTCTCCTCTTCTCCATGCACGATGACACGGCCCTCCACGGTGGTCATGTTCTTCAGATCGAGAGTGGCGAAGGGAAGCCGCGGATCAGAAATCAGCGCTCCGTGAGCCGCAATGGTCCTTTGGCGGTCCGTCGCTCGTTGCATCGCACTCAGGATGGTCTCGAAATCATGCCGAACTTCCCACGTGTTCGCGCCGCGTTTTGTCGCCAGTCCAGCTTTCTCCAGGAACATGAGTCGCTCGGCCACGAACTGTTTTCGCCCGCCACGGACGCCACTCGGCGCGACCACTGTGAACCCCGCCGTCACGGCGGCGGTTGAGTCACCCATGCGGCGGATTTCGCGGTCCAGCGACGTGTATCGTTGTTCCCGTACCTCCCGCGCTGCGGCTTCCAAAACATCCTGCTCTGTTCGATGACCGATCTGGCGCGTACACAGGTCCTCGGCGATGGTCCGTATTCCATTCTTGATAAACTCGCGCTCCAGCCGAAGCGCGTTACCCCTCGAGTCCACACCACGCAACGCCACATGAACGTGAGGGTGCTCCGTGTTGTAGTGGGCGACGGCGACCCACTCGAGGTCCGTCTTAAGCTGGGCCGCCATTTCAAGCATTAGAGCCCGGGTCAATTTCGGGAGGTCGATCCTCTCCCCGAATTCCGGCGACACGATCAGCTTCCATAGCCGCTCGTCGCCGGCGCGTTGCCATTGATCGAATACGGCACTGGTATCCACGTCCTCGCGATTCGCATCGAACCCCGCGGATTCCGGTTCGTCACGCCCGGTCGCACTGTCCCGACTCAGATATCGGCCGTGAGCGCGCCACTGGCCCTTCACGACGTTCCGCGAGTAAGTCACCCGAACGGCACACCGCTGGTGGGACGACTTTCGGGAACCGCTCGCCGTGGGTGAGCCCGCTCGCCTTTGAGTTCGGCTGTTCCTCGCCTGATGAATGACGAGCTTGAACGCTTTCGACCATGCGGCGCCTTCTCGGCGCGCTGCCGACACCGACGGCTTTCGCGGACGAAGCCGGAACTCCTTCTCTTCATTCGTCGCCATGGCCCACCAGATCCTGCATCGCGGCTTGTGAGTCGCCCACCATCGAGGTGCCCGCCGTCTTCACCAACCGCGAGTGCCGTTCCTTCGCGCGCGCGATGGCCTGCTCCCGAACACCCTGCGGTGGCTCTGGAATACAGGTGAGCAAAACCTTTGCGAGACTATCCACGAAGGCGAAAAGGGCCTGCTGTGCTCGCCGCACCCGGAACAGTTCGCGCCGAACCTGCTCGATCGTGGCGACAAGACGTTCTTCGACGCCGACCAGCACGCTCCCGTTCCGGTCGCCGAGATCGCGTTCTATAGCTGCCCGGACGAACGCACTGGCGCTCGCATACCCAGCTGTCTTCGAGTGGCGCCGAATTTCCCTGCCGAGTTCCTCGGGCAGGCGGATTTCAAATCGTGGGGCTCGTTTGGCCATATCAATTTGAGGGGATTCGAGCCCGGTTTTCCGAACAAATCGCGTACGGAAATCTTCCGGACACGATGGCTATTCCGTCCGGTAACGCAAGCTGCTGAAAAGACGAGTCCAAGAAAGCAAACGCACCGGGCTGAGCCGGACAACCCTTTATGTTCCACTACCGGTGTTTTGCTGCCAGTTGCTCAGCGTCCGCTGCCACCTGTGGTTGCACAGTGGTCGCATCGCGGTCGCACTCCGGCGCATTCTGGATGCACTCTGTTCTTTCTTCGGTGTTTGCTGACATTGGCCGGTCGCACTGCGGTAGCAATCTGGTTGCACTCCGGGAGCACACCGGTAAAAAGCGTGTTCGGAAAGGCCGGTGCCGCTCCCCGAGCTTTTGACAGGCAAGGAACCCAGTCCGCACAGCGATAACCGGGAACATCGCGGAACAGGCCCGTCGGGAAAAAGGCAACCGACAGGTCTCGACCCGTGGCCATGCGTCGTAACATTCGGTGCGCTGGCCAGCGCCCGACCCAAATACAAATCCGCGCAGATCAGGCTTCTTTGGCCCGAAATCAAGAAGGCCCTCGCCGACGGCCACAAACTCAGGCAGATATGGGAGTCCCTCGACGAAGACGGAATCCACCTGTCGTATTCGAAGTTTCGGTCCTACATTGCGCGTCTCAAGCGCGCCGACGAAACCGGAAAGGCCGCCCCGACACGGGTCTCAAAAGACGCCGCTCGAACGGCGACCGACCCGGAGTCACCTGAATTCGATCCAGCAAAAAACTTGCGGGAACGGCTGAACAAAAGACCGGGGTTCCAATTCGACGAACGGCCTCCCGACCTGAAAAAGCTGGTCTGAAAAAGAAAGGACGAGAAGACAAATGGCAAAGCAAAACGCAACGTTAGCAGACGGCGCTCCCGACTGGGTGTCCACCGTCCACCTCTCACTTCAGGGAAAGGGCGGCGTGGGCAAAAGCCTTGTCTCCAGCCTCCTCGCACAATACCTTCTTGATCGCGGCAAGAAGGTTCGATGCATTGACACCGACCCCGTCAACAAGACGCTGTCTCAATACCGGGCATTGCCGACCGAGCAACTGAAATTGCTGCAGGAAGGTGGAATCGACCAGCGCGCCTTCGACGACCTGATCGAGGTCCTGATCGGAGATGATGCCGCCACGTTCGTGATCGATAACGGCGCCTCCACGTTCATTCCGCTCTGGAACTACTTTCTTGAGAACAGCGTGAACGGCTACCTGCGCGAATCGCGTAAGCGCGTTTTCGTTCACACCGTGATCACGGGCGGCCAGGCGCTCTCCGATACGCTGAACGGATTCAGCCAGCTCGCCGCCAGTTCATCGGAACGAAATATCATCGTCTGGATCAATGAGTATTTTGGCCGTGTGGAACACGAAGGCAAGCCGTTTCTGGAGATGAACGCGTACCACGACAATAAACATCGCGTATTCGGAACGGTCGCGATCGTGAAGAGGAATCACCAGACCTTCGGGCGCGATATGGAAGAGGCCATTTCCCAAAAATTAACGCTCGAAGAAGCAATTCGCGAGGGACACTTCTCGATCATGTCCAAGCAGCGGCTCAAGGTGATCCAGCGCGAAATCTTCGAACAACTGGACCAGTTGGCGATCTTCTGAACGCCGGCCCGAAATGCTCGACGAAAAGCGCGTAATCAACGAAGTCGCAGCCCGAAACGGCATTCGGATCGATGCGGACGATCCATTCTTCGCCTCGGCGACCATGGTTCAACTGGCATTGGAAGAAACGCTCAAAATTGTCGAAGAAAGATTCAGAACGACCATCGCCGAGTTCGAGTCGCACATCCGCCTTGCGGAACGGTCTGCGGGTAAAGCAGTGGCGCAGGAGGCCAAGGTCTGGGCCAGCGAGTTGCGGGAGGGACTCCGGAGGGACATCACCGCCGCGGGTCTGAAAGCCCGTGTGCTGGTTCAGGAAGTGCATGAAGCGCACGAGCGGCCTCGACAAATTTTCTGGACTGCCGTCGGGCTGCTCAGTGCGTTAGGATTGTTTTGCAGCGGCGTTTGGTTCGGACGGTTGACGCACTTGCGATGAGTCCGGACTGAATGAGGGAGGTTACCGCCATGCGATTCTGGGTTATTTATTACGCACTGTTCGGGTCGTGGAAGTCAATCGGGCTCCTTCTGATAACACTGACGTTTTTCTTTTACTGCTTCGTGCACGAAGCGTTTGATTCACCTCGCCGCCAGAACGTTATTCAGGTTCCATATCACCCGAAACCCGTTAAGCTCGGGCTGCCGCCATCGAACTGGAAACCGGCGAACCGCTAACGCCCCAGCGGGCCACGTTCGGCGGCATTCAGCGCTTTCTTGATCGTCCTCTCGATGTACTCTGCCTGGCGCTTATCTGAGCCCTTATGGGACAGGTCCCGCGATCGAATCGCCGCGCTGACGTGCTCGACAGACAGCCCGTGCGAGAGCGCATAGATGGCGTAGGCGAGGTCGATCCGCGTGCCGTCGCCGTCGTAGCGCGAATCAACGCGAAATTCCTCGATGGATTTCAGGCTGGCGGAGCGCACCGCGCCGGAGTAGTGTTGCTGAAGCCGCGCTTCGCGTTCCTTAATCGCCTGCTCCATCGCGACCTGAACGGAATTCACGAAATCAGCGGCATGTCTGTAAACGCCGCCCCTGTCCTCGATCAGGCGAACGAACGGGTACAGGCCGGTTTCGACGTCGAAGTGCAACAATTTTCTATTAGTAAACCCCGAAAGGCGCCCAAAGTGGTGCCAGTCCGCGGCTCCCGAGTCTCCCCCGAATTGTTTCGCCAGCGCCTTCGCCACAAGGGTGCTCAAGCCCGACGGCAAGGTGCGGCCGTGGTTCAGCCAAACTTGGAAGTTTTTCGGGGATGTCTCCACAACCAGCGCAGGCTCGAAACCGGCGCGTTTCATTTCCATGACGGTTTCGGCGCGAACGTCGTCCACGAGCGAGAGATGATGTTCGCCTTTCGGGCGGCAGAAGATGTTCCTGCCGTCCCGGTTCTGCAATCGCAGCCAGGATACCGACCGCAATAGAGCATCGCTGTCCCAGACTCTCGGGATCATCACCGGTCCCGCCCCCTCGGCGTCCGGCTTGAATAGACCAACCTCGAACATCTGGCACCCGCTCGCGCGAATTTGCCGCTCCACCGCGCGCAGGGTCCTGTTGTCTGACTCGTAATTCGCCCGCATTATTCCGCTTTGAGTCCTCAAAGCAGGGGAGCTCTATGGGCTTTTCCGAACGCATTCTGGCTGACTTCTTCATGAATTAATCATTTCGAAGCAGCCAATCGCCCGGGAATATGCTTTAGTACGTATAGAACCAAAGGATCTCTGTGAAGGTCGGAACTCGCACGTTACTCTGGGTTT
>JASHSD010000137.1 GCA_030036985.1 Bryobacteraceae bacterium | reverse complement strand
GTCATGGTATGTCTCCGGGTCAAGCAGCGGGAAACGAATCTGATCGGAAGGGGGCAACATCTTAACTGCTTTTCGGTTGGCGAACCTTACGTTATCGCCTTCAAGCGACATTGAGTAATCAGGCATATGGCTGTGGTCCGCATCCTCTTTACAAATCATCGCTAGGAGGCGGCGAAACTCGTAGTCATCGGACGCCGAGCCGCACTTCTTTTTTAAGAGATCGACGGAAATCACCCATTCGTCTTGCTGGCCGCAATGTTTCCGCGCAATCTCATAGATGCGTCTCTCCAATGGCTTCCGAAGCCGAAAATAATCGCGGCTCAGGGTCAGTATCTCGCGTGCCGCAACGGCATTAAAAACCCAATCGGATAGGGAGATTCGCAACTCGCTCATCCGGCCACTGGAGGTTTGCCTGATAATCTTCCACGATTCTATAAGGCCAAAGCCATCCAGCTCCTCCTTATCACCCGTCTTGATGTTCGTTTTTATTCGGGTGCCGCTCAGGCGATCAAGCGCGCCCACAAGCTGTTCATAGCCGCGCCCGTCCGTATTACGATTCGTCGAAACCAATAGATCGTAAGCCTTGAGGTGCAGCGTTTTCTGCAGAGGGACGCCGGTATTCATCTTGGCTACCAATTGGCTTATGCAATAAATCAGTATGTCCTTGTCATGTATCGTCGCCAGGCCGAGTGTACTCGGTATTATTGAAATCTTTGCGCCCTTGTGCTCATACTCTCGAATGTGCACGTCGGGCTTCGTTGACAGCGAGAAGATGGGATGCTCCATAGAGCCCATATCATCCTTCGGTATCGCGTCTGTCACATCGCATATGAAGAAATCCTGGACCGGATGACGATCCGGCAGCAGGGGAGAGCGGGTAGGGGAATTCTGGGCGGTCATACGGGCCTTTCGTGTTTTTACACAGAGTTGGCGTACTTTCGTGCTTTCACACGAAAATGTCAAGCTTCGTGTTATCACCCAGAAACAATGAGTTTCGTGTTTTCACACTGAATCGTGCTTTCACACCATGCGATCGGCTATCGTGTATTTGCCCAAACAGCTTTGTGCATCTGCACGTGGGACTTCGTGTATTTGCACATGCTGCATCGTGTGTTTACACGCGAACGATCGCGGATTGATTCGGTTGATCAGGAAGCTACCGAGTCGTCCGAGCGTTGTAACACAGTCTTTAACTTAGAAATAACTTTAATAACACCAGCTTCATCTGTTTAAATCAATCCACACCCAATCTCGGCCGATCTGCAGATACAGTGACCATCCTTTGGAAGCTCAAGCGCATCCAGCGCTTTCGCTTCCTACGGAAGGGCCTCTACAGGCCAGCCGTTCAGTAACCATCCCGGCAAAGAAGCGGCAATCAAGTATTAAATGGCGATTGCACCCTAATGCACCGCCCTCTATGGTTGCTACGTCCAAACGATTTAGAAACACGGCGGGGGCATGTGGAAGGACACGAATACTGACAATCCAGCCAGCCAGGCTGCCCGAGCGATGGTAGATGCTTTCGCCAGCGCCGGAGCCGACCATTTCGACATCACCTGGACTACCCGGCAGGGAGACAAGGCCGGATTCCGCCGCCACATGCCGGCCGATACGCTCCGGAACCTCCTACCGGTGATGTTGAGCAATGCCACGAAGAACGAACGCAACCTGATTGTCCGCCCGGTATCTGACGGCGCCACGTTTATCCAACTCGACGATTTGGGCAGGGAAGGGCTCGAAAGAGTGAAACCCGCCGCCTTCCTCGGCCTTGAAACCAGCCCCGGCAATTACCAGGCGTGGGTATCCATCCCTGCCGGGCAGTCCGATAAGGACTTTGCCCGCAGACTCCGTAAGGGGGCAGGGGCCGACGATACCGCCAGCGGCGCTACCCGCGTTGCCGGAAGTCTTAATTTCAAGGACAAGTACGCACCCGATTTCCCCATGGTGCAGATTGCCCACAGCGCCCCCGGCCGGATGGCGAGCACCGCCCAGCTCGAAAGCATGGGTCTGGTTGCGGAACCGGAGAAACCGGCACCGCCCATTTTCCGGCTTTCGCGCACGGATCGCATCCGCACCGACAAATGGCCGAGCTACCAGCGTTGCGTGAGCGACGCGCCGATGAATCACGAAAAAACCGGCCCCGACATCTCCAGGGCGGATTTCACCTGGTGCATGACGGCGATCAGCTGGGGGCACGGCGTCGAGGCGACCGCCGAGCGCCTGATGGAAGAGAGCAGCAAGGCCCGCGAGAATGGCGAACGGTACGCACAAATGACCGCGGACAATGCCGCCGCGGCTGTCGCCCGCCGCGAGCGCACCAGGGCCTGATATACAGAAGTTAAACTCGGCTCTTGCACATCCCACAGATTTGATACAATGTTGCACTGTGAAACAAGGTGACGCAAGGTGTTACACCTTGCGTCGCGGAGCGCAGGAAAATGCCGACCACCAAACACCGCGTAGCCGCGAATCTGACGGACGCCGAATTCGGCGAACTCGCGGCCATGGCCGAAAAGTACGACGTATCGCTTTCGTGGCTTAACCGGAAGGCGATCCTGGAATTCATCGACCGCTACCGCGCCGACCAGCTGCAACTGCCGCTAAGGCAACCTCCGACGCAGGGCAGGCGGACTTCCAACGTGAGCGGGAACCTGAGCGCATGAAGACTCAAAAACACACGCCGGTAAACGGGGTCAACGGCTTCCATCGCAAGCCCCGCTTGCTCGATCTCTTCTGCTGCGCCGGCGGCGCCGGCAAGGGATATGCCGAAGCCGGTTTCGAGGTCGTCGGCGTGGATATCGATCCGCAGCCGCGGTATCCCCTCCCGTTTATCCGCACGAATGCGATGGAACTCGATCCGAAGTTCATCGCCACGTTCGACGCCATCCATGCCTCGCCGCCGTGTCAGTCGTATTCGGACCTCGCCAAACGCAACAAGAATGCCCATGAATGGCCGCGCCTCATCGAGCCGGTCAGAGAAATGCTCATCCGGTCGGGCCTGCCGTATGTGATCGAGAACGTGGACGGCGCACCGCTCCTCGATCCGGTCGTCCTCTGCGGAACGATGTTCAAGGGTTTGCGCGTGCTCCGGCATCGCCTGTTCGAGGCGAACTTCCCGATTACAGCACCGCCGCACGCCAAACACCCGATTTGCCACACTTTCGACAAGCGCAAGGGACAATTCGGCAAAACCGACGAAATGCGTGATTTCGTCTCCGTCAACGGCGGAGGCAATTGCAGCGTCGCCGCGGCGCGGGATGCGATGGGAATCGACTGGATGACCAAGAACGAACTGAACGAGGCCATCCCGCCGGCATACACGCGGTTCATCGGGGCGCAATTGCTGGCTTACATGGTCGAGCGTAATCGCGGCGCCGCCGAGAAGAACGGCTTCAACCGCAAGGCCGGGATGCCGGGCGAAGGAATTGCGACGGAGGCCCGCATTGCGGCGGTCGCGACCTGACAACGCGCCGGAAGCGCTCCGGCAGTCGCTGGTCGAGCTTCTCACTAATTTTGCGGAGGAACTCCGAAAGTCGGACCTTCGCGCCAAAGTCATCGCGCTGGTTCCGGCATTCCATAAACTCCGTGACCTGGGAAGCTCGCTGATCCCGAAAGACGAGGCGTCGTCCGCCCGCGAGCGCGTCATCGCCTACTTCCGGCGGTATCCGCGCACCGTCATCAACGGCGACGAGCTGATGGTGGTTTCCGGCATCGCCGAGTGGGCCAGGCGCGTGCGCGAGCTTCGCGTTCAGTTCGGCTGGCTGATTTATTCCGGCATGACCTTCAAGGATATGGCCGAAGATGCGACGGCCGCGGAGGATGCGGAGGAAACGGCCTCGCTCGAAGCTGCGCTCGGCATCCATCCTTCCAAAATCAAGCCGGACCAATACGTCCTGATGCGCGAGGAGCAGGATCGCCATGCCGCGCACCGCTGGAACGTGCTCAACGAAGTGAGGCGCAAGAAGGTCTCGGTCACGGACAAGATCATCGAATATTTCCGGAAGAACGTGGGGGAGGAAATCACCGGCGAGGAGCTGAAATACCTCGCCAAGGACAAGAAGGAGTGGGCGCGCCGCGTCAGGGAACTGAGGACGCAGCAGGGGTGGCCCATCGTCACCAAGAACAGCGGGCGCGACGATTTGGCGATCGGCGTCTACGTGCTGGAAGAAGACCGGCAGACCTTCGAGCACGATCGCACGATTCCCGATGCCGTGCGTGTCGCCGTCCTGCAGCGGGACGGCTTCAAGTGCGTAAAATGCGGGTGGAACCGGTCGATGCTGTCGCCGGACGATCCGCGAAAGATGTTGGAGTTGCATCATGTCCGGCACCACAAGGACAAGGGCGAAAACACGGTGGACAATCTCATCACGCTTTGCAACGTTCACCATGACGAAGAACACCGACACCGCAAATCGTAGGCCGGGGAGGGGACGCCGGTGGATACGCTGACGCGACAACAGCGCAGCGCAGCGATGGCGGCCGTGCGCGGAAAAGACACCAAGCCCGAGCTTGTCGTCCGCAGGCTGCTACACGCCCTGGGCTTCCGATACCGGCTGCACGTAAAGGATCTGCCGGGGCGGCCGGATATCGTATTTCGGAAGCGGCGATGCGTAATTTTCGTGAACGGCTGTTTCTGGCACGCGCACGATTGCCCGCGCGGAAGTGCTCCGTCTTCGAATGTTGAGTTCTGGCGTGTGAAGATCGGCAGGAACCGCGAACGCGATCGCCGCGTGCAGGAGGAATTGAGAAAAAGCGGTTGGCTGGTGTTAACCGTTTGGGAGTGCGAGACAAAAGCCCAGGAGAGTCTTGCGGGCAAATTGTCTCGATTCCTCGAGCACCATTAGAGTCACGACATTTTGCTTAGCACGCGACACACCGCGCAATTCTGCGCCCCCCACTGCCTGTACCCGAAAAGCGCTTTTTCTTGCAGTGGCCCGCCATGCGGGCTACTCTCCCGGCGAGAACACAAAGGGTATAGAATGTTTACGTTACCCCGGACAGGCAGTCGGAGATCAGCGGTGCCCACGGAGAGCATATATGTCCGCTAAGAACCTGAAGATCGACCAGCTCGAACTCGACCTGCTCAATCCACGCATCAGCAAGGCTGCCGACCAGCACGAGGCAATGCAGCGAATCATCGACGACCAGAACACCAAGCTCGGAAACCTTGCGGAAAGCATCGTCGAGGACGGCCTCAATCCGATGGACCGTTTGCTAGTGATCAAATCCGAGAGTGCCGCTGCGAAATACACCGTTCTTGAAGGAAACAGGCGCGCGTTTGTACTTAAAATCCTCAAGAATCCGAATGTTCTCACGGGACTGACCGTGCCCGCGGCTCTTCAGAAAAAGTTGGAGCGCCTTGCCCACGGCTTCGATACCAAGAGCCTTGAGCCGATCGCCTGTTTTGAAGTTGATTCACGGCTCGATGGTAACGCCTGGATCGAGCAGCGCCACATCGGGGAAGACGAAGGCCGTGGAATTGTCCGCTGGTCCGGCGTCGCGGCTTCGCGCTTTCGCGGGCAGGCACCGGCTATTCAGGCTTTCGATTTTGTTCGCCAGCACGGAAAACTGACCGACGATCAGAGGAAGCTTCTGGAAGACCGCTTTCCGATTACCACTCTCGACCGCCTGCTTTCCACGCCGTCGGTTCGCGCGAAAATCGGATTCGATATTAAGGACAGCGAACTCCTGACGGCTCTGCCGGCCGATGAGGCTATCAAACCCCTCCGCAGGCTGGTTCTGGATCTGGCCGAAAAGTCCGTTAACGTAACCAAACTCAAACTGAAAACCCAGCAGATCGATTACGTTTCCAAGCTTGCGGCAGCGGACTCTCCCGATCTAAGCCAGAAAGGCGCGACCAATCAGGCGGTGCGCAATTTCACGCAGAAAGACTTTGCCAGTCCGGCTCCTGCAAAAGTCAAAAAGGCCAAGACGACACCCAAAACACCCAGGACGACGGCTGTTGCAAAATCCTGCAAGCTCAACATCACGAATCCGAAAATCGAGGAAATCTTTGAGGAATTGCGCAGCCTGCAGCTCAAGAAGCACCCGCACGCAATCGCGGTTCTGCTTCGCGTTTTTCTCGAAACGTCCGTGGACCACTTCATGACCCAGTCTTCCCTCTCGTTAACTTTCGCCACCCCAAACGGGGCAAAGGACAAGTCGCTCAAGAAAAAAGTCGACGAAACCATTAAACATATGATTGCCAACGGCGCGGTCGAGAAGGAATTTAAGGCCATCACCACCGCCCTCAGCAACGACAACCACCCATTCGCACCCGAGTTGCTTCACGCATACGTCCATAACCGTTTCTTTTCGCCGACCGAGCGCGATCTAACTACCGCATGGGATAACGGCCAACCCCTCTTCGAGAGGATATGGCCTTGATTGACCCTCCCCAATCTAAGCCACATCGCCTCATTCACTTCACTCCCCTGCGGTATCCGGGCGGCAAAGGCAAGCTGACCGCGTACATCAAAACCCTGATGAAGGCGAACCGTCTGCTTGATGGCGAATACGTCGAACCCTATGCCGGGGGTGCCGCCATTGCGCTCGAATTGCTCCTGCATGAATACGTTTCTCGCATTCATATTAACGATGTCAGCCGCCCTGTTTACTCGTTTTGGAAAAGCGTTCTTTTCCACACGGAGCAATTAAGCAAGCTGATCATCGACACGCGCCTTACTGTAACGTCATGGGATAAGCAGAAGAAGGTTCTGGCAAATGCCGACGACCATGACGAACTCGCGCTCGGCTTCGCCACGTTTTTCCTTAATCGCACCAATCGTTCCGGCATCCTTAACGGCGGAATTATCGGCGGCCGCGACCAAACGGGACCCTGGAAAATCGATGCCCGATATAATGCTTCTGAACTTGTCAGCCGCATCAAAGCGATTGCAGGTATGAAGAAGCGCATCCATCTGACACGCCAGGATGCGCTTAAGTTTCTGAATGCGGGGACCGAGAAATGGCCGGAGAAGACTCTAATCTACATTGATCCGCCCTACTACGTGAAGGGCCGCGACCTTTACTACGATTTCTACGAGCCTAAAGACCACGCGAAGGTAGCTAGGCTTATTAAGGAACAAATTCATCGGCAGAAGTGGATAGTTTCTTATGACAACGTGCCTGCGATCCGCCAGCTCTATGATGGTTCTCCGCATGTCGTTTACGACATCGGTTACAGCGCTGCGAAATCTTCCAAGCAGGGCTCGGAAGTTATGTTCTTCGGTCCTGGCGTCGTC
>JASHSD010000136.1 GCA_030036985.1 Bryobacteraceae bacterium | reverse complement strand
AATCGATCGTTGAAAAACTGTCACGCTGCAAACAAACTCTGGAAAAGATTCTGCCCGGCTGCACATCACCACGGTCGCGGAAATCAAAAACCGCCCCGAAACAATAGTCCAGTTATTTATTGGACACTACACTAGGCTGCTCAACTTCTTCGATGAGCTGAAGCGGAGCATTCCGGCTGGCAGACAGATGAAGGTTGCCAAACTAAACAGCTATCGGCTCAAGGCCGGCAGGATTGGTTGCTACTGAAGTCGCCTGCAGCGAACCGCGGCGCGCGCACTCCTGTGCGCCGAAATTTGAAGTGGCGTCCATCAATCCCTGCAAGCACAATGACATTCCTCCCGGCGGCAGAGTGGCGGCGGTGAGCCCTTTTCTCCAGGGCGATTGCGTGTACGTTGCCAAACCGTGAAGGATCTCATCTGCGGGGCGTACCTGATGTGGGCCGACGGACATGCGCATCTCTCGCAGCATGCAGTGATTTCGGGTGGCCCGGCATGGATCGATTCCGAGCGCTATGATATTGAAGCAAAAGCGGGGCCTCAAAAGCAGCTCCGATTGAGACTGCAGCCGACCAAAGGACCGCGCGAATTTCTCGTCATCGATTCCATACAGAGACCTGCTGAGAATCAGGAACGTTGCTCGGTGTGACGCACAGTCGTGATAGATTCATGCCATGCGTCCAATGCTCCTGTTTGCCGGTCTGCTGTTCGCGTTAAACCCGGTTCACGCCCAAACTTCCGGCGGCGCGCAGAACTGCGATCGCGAATGCCTCCGCGGTATGATTACGGGCTATCTCAACGCCGTAGTCGCGCATGATCCTTCGACGCTCCCTCTCGCCCCGAACGCGCGCTTTACGGAGAACACGGTCGAGAAGCCGGTAGGTCAGGGCTTGTGGAAGACGGCTTCGGGTCTGGGCACGTTCCGGCAGGACGTGATCGATGTGCGCGAGGGCGTCGCGGGAACGCATGTCGTGGCGCTGGAAAACGGCAAGCCTGTGCTGTTCCAGGTGCGGCTGAAGGTCGTCTCCGGAAAGATTTCCGAGATGGATACGACCGTGGTGCGCAATCAGGCCGAAGGCATGATCTTCCGGCCGGAAAACCTGAAGACCGCGAGCCCCGAGATGAACGTCACGCCCGACCCTTCCCAGCGCAACACGCGCGAGGAGATGAAGAGGCTCGCGCTTTTGTATCCCGCCGGGCTCAAGGTGGGCAGCTTCGTCAAGGTGGATGCGCAGTTCGCGCCGGGCGCGTATCGCTTCGAAAACGGCCAGGTGATGGCCGGACCCAAGTGCACGTTCATGCCCGGCTGCACCAATATCAAGACGCAAGGGCTGCCGACACTTGCCGGGATCGTCGCGCGCGTCGCGGCGGTCGACGAGGAGCAGGGGATCGTGTGGCTGCGCATGAGCTTCGGACCAGGATCGCTCATGAAAGATGAAGGCACCCTGATGGTGTGGGAGATGTTCAAAATCTATGGCGGGCAGATCCATGCGGTGGAAGCATTTATGATGGCCGCTCCGCTGGGAACCGGATTCGGCTGGGATCTGTAAGCGCACACAGGATCAGGACGTGCCGATCCGGGGGCCGTTGTAGAAGTGTTCGTGCCCGTCGAAACGCCTATGGAGCCGGTGCGTCACAACTTTCGGCCGTGGCGGACCGCTTCGCCGGTTTCCAGGCCCAGTGCATGAACGTTCACGTCGACGTCCCGCCGCTCCAGCGTTCGGCCCTGCCCGTCACGGTTGGAACGACGAAGTTTCCCGGCATCAGAATCCACGAAACCGGATGATCCGCCTGATGGAGGTCTTGCTGCACGGCGGCCGGCGCGCCAAAGACATTCACAACGATCTGCTGACCGCCTTCGGCCTTACCGCCGACCGTTACCGTCTCAATCGGCTTCGCTACGATCTCCGCAAACTGAATGCGCACGGGTTGCTGCAGCGCGACGGCAAAAGCTAGGCTTTACCGTCTGCCCCCCAAGGCCATTTACCTGAGCGGAGACTTTGATCGCTACCGGCCTGCCACATCGAAAAGGACCAGCACCAGTTTCATCCAGGCAACCGGGCCGTTGTTCTAAAGCAGCCGCACCCAAATCAATTACGCCTTTTAGCCGCTAGCCCGATCGAGGTGTACCCCACAACTGTCGTGGTGATTCGTAATAAACCGAGAGACAAACCCGCCTGCGCCTCACTTCTCTTTCAGGTTGGTTGTCATGCTATCTCGTCGGAATCCTGACCCAAACACGTGCCTTTCGGAGATACCCCCAGGCGAACGGCAAAGTATGCCGTACCGATATCCTATCGCCTCGCCCTCGCGCTCAGCCTGGCCCGGACGGCCGGCACGCTTGTTTTTGCGGACGGATCCTTCGCCCCGTGTGTTGTTTGGTTTCATGGCCATCTCCTTGATGTTTCTCCTCCCATGCGACATTGCATTGGCCCAGGGTCCCAGCCTGTCCTTATCTTCGGCTACAGTTAACCCGGGATCTACGGTCGCGCTGAGCCTCTCATTGGTCGCTGGAACCACTGTGCCGGCCGGTTTGCAGTGGACGATTTCTTATTCGGCTAACCAGATCGTGGCTATCAGCGCCGCGGTCGGCCCGGCATCGTCGGCTGCGGGGAAATCGGTCTCGTGCGGCTCCAGCGCCGGTTCGTTGACGTGTCTGGTGACCGGAATGAATGCGACGGGAATCGGAGCGGGCGTTGTGGCAAACGTCCAGGTTACGCTTGCGGCGAACGCAGGCACGACGCCGATAAGTATTTCGAGTCCCATAGGAGTCGACGCCACCGGTTCGACCATTTCAGGAATGGCAGGCACTGGTGGCAGCGTCTATGTGCCGTCGGTCTCCGGCATCTCCTGCAACGCGGCCGGCCTGGTTTCGAACGGCGCTTCAAACTGCACGATAACAGTGTCCCCGCCGGCGCCGACGGGTGGGTCGTCGGTGACGATCAGCAGCAACAACACGCTCCTCTCTGTACCGGCGTCAATAGTGGTGAGCCCGGCTGCAACTACGGCAAGCTTCACGGCCACGGCCGGGACAATCGCGGCCAATCAGCCGGCGATCGTGACCGCCTCCTTTGGCTCGTCGTCACAGCAGACCACGGTTTCCCTCTGGCCGGCGGCGACGTTATCGTCGCTGGCGTGCACCCCGACAAAGATTCCGCAGG
>JASHSD010000135.1 GCA_030036985.1 Bryobacteraceae bacterium | reverse complement strand
CGCTGAGGGATGCCGCGGAATCCGACGGCGATACGCGGAACTGAATCTGAGTCCCGTATTTCGCATATAGATAAGCGGGAACGTCCAGCGTCCCCGGCAAGGAATCGAGAGATACGGTTTGTTGGATAACATCCTCTCCAAGTTGCGCCGCGATGGTGGTGGCGTGGTCCTTGACAGGGGGAATTGCATCTATTCTGAACCTGACGCTGGATTGGCCGGGTTGCACGGCGATTGTTGACGGCAATCTGATGGATTTATCCAAACTCGCCAGCGACAGGTTTACAGTACCGAAATCAGACGGCGCGTTAAAGTCGATCCGACAAATCCGATGGGAGCCGCCCGGCTCGCAGGAGATGGATTGCATTCGAATCGTCCCTGTCGATTGCGTCTTTGCCGCTGAGGTGACGGCCGGGAGTTGTGACGTGCCTGCCTGGCCGGAGCTTGACAAACTGATGGAGCCTGACAACAGATTGATGGGGGCGGTCTGCGAGCTGCCGCCGAGAGTTGCGCTGACCGAAACAATACTTGCCGGCAATCCGGGATCGTTATAGACGTTCGCAATCTCCGTCGCGGTAAGCGCGCGATTGTAGATGCGGACTTCGTCCATTGTTCCGCTGGCCGCGGCCGGATTGTATCCGCCGATCGAAAGAGGCGTGGCATCCGTCCCCGCAACGCCGGTGACGCTGCATTGGACGCTTTGCACGCCATTAACGTACATCGTGATGGCAGAGCCGTTGTCGGTAATGGCAAAATGCTGCCAGGCCTGACTCTGTACGGTTCCGGCGGCCGTAGCGCACCGGGCAGTTTCCCGGCTGTTGCTGTACAGGTCGACGTAAATATAGTTGCCCGGATTCCCCGTCGATATGACGTAGCCGTTACTTACTCCGGACCACTGGCCCCGAGCGACCCCCGTGACTTTCGCGATATACGGAATATCCGTGGCGGCTGCCGGTATTTTGGCCCAGAACGCGAATGTGAACTGGTTGGTCAGTTCCAGACTCGGATTATCGGGAACCGAGACAAAATCGGCCTGGGTGGAGAAGTCCAAAGCCCCGTTAATCTTTCCCGTGGTCCAGAATGCCAGGGGCGTACAGTTGCCGTTACACAGCAATGCCCCGTTGTTGCTGTTGCCGCTCGCATCGTGGGCTGTTGTGCCGGATGTTTCGTCGAACGGCCAGTACGCCACCAGACCAACCGTTCCGGCGGTCGGGCTCTGGCTGTTCATGAAGCTGGCCGCCGCGGTTGCGCTGAAGGTTGCGGAGCTCGCTCCCGCCGGTACCGTCACCGATGCCGGTACGGTGAGCGCGGCGTTGTTGCTTGCCAGCGCTACGTTCAACCCGCTGGCGGGGGCGGCATGGGTCAACGTGACGGCACACGTGCCGACCGCGCTTTGCGCGAGGCTTATCGGATCACACATCACAGCCGACACCAGCGCCGGAGCCAGCAGAATCACACTCGCCGTGTGCGCGCTCGGCCCCAGCGTCGCCGTCACCGTCGCCGTCTGATTCACCGGAATGGAAGCCGCAGCCAGTGCACTGAACGTCGCACTGAACGTCGCGGCGGTTGCTCCTGAAGCGATTGTGACGGATCCGGGAACGACTAACAGGTTATTGCTGCTGCCGAGCGCGACCGTGGCCCCGGATACGGGCGCTGCCGCGTTTAAGGTGACCGTGCAATTCGATGTCATTCCGACGTTGAGAGCGGCAGGATTGCATGCGACCGAGGAGATGGCCGGAACAGTAACAGTGCCGCCTGTTGCCGCCACGGAAATCCCGCTGCCGGTGGCGTCGACTCCGACCGGATTCGTTATGGTTATCGCAGTCGAAACCGCGTTGGCTGCGAGCGTCAAATGAACCGTCGCGATTACGCCCGAGGCGATCGTCGCTTCGGCCGGTGGCGATGTCGCTGCCAGCAGACAGGTTGTCGTTCCTTGTGTCGGAGAAGAACAACTAACGGTTTCTTCGGTAACCGCGGTCGTGACGCTGTTGATTGAGATTTGGCCGGAAGGATAGTTGAGAGTCCATTGAAGGCCGGCTGGAGCGGCGCCGGAGGCAGCCAAAGACAGCGCCAACGAAACTGCACCACCGGGGACCCCCGCAACGGATGACAGACTGAGGCTCGTCGTCTGACCAGGCAGCTCGCCGCAGAAGAAGACGAACGCCAGGAGAGCCAAAACTCTCCATCTGCAGTCACGGCGGCTCCGGTCAAAACCAGGCCATCTTTTGTTTTTTGTTGGGAAACTCTTGTGTTGGCGGCAGACGCGCCAGTACCACGCGTTTTTTGACAATGTGTATTCGAGTTTACATTTGCAGCCTTCGAGAGATCAATTGTCTTTTGGTTAGTTAACCATTTCATAACGTCTGCACCGGTTTTCCCGCCGGCCGGTGCTTTCGTTTTGCGAATTTATGTCACGAAACGTTAACCGGTGTGTTCAGTTGAGCCGTTGTGGCTCTGCCGGCCAGGCGGACGAGGGCGTCCGCTGCAATCCGGGGCGCGGTCCGGGGGAACGCCCCCCAAAAGGCTGTGTGGCGTTGGCGTCTATTGCCGCCCGAACGAGCGCCAGACCGCCGGGATAAGCTTCCCCGAAAATGCCAAGCCCTCCCTGGTCGATTCAGGAGTATCCGGAAGAATGATCCGTACAATCGAGCCGGCAGTTCGACCGCTCATCAGGGTGTCCCGCGCGAGCAGCAACTTCCCCATGTACTCGCTCGCAACGATGCGGTCCGCCGACTGGTACCAGTAAAACATCAGCCTGCGTGAGCCGAGGTTCTCGATCCGGTCCTGATTGATGCGGATCAAGGAGCCGTTGACCGGAACCTGAGCCGTTTCCTCCTGCCAGATCTCCCAACCCGCTCCAGGCAGGCAATGCTGAGGGGAATGCATACTCTCGCCTGCGCGCTGCTGCGCATAGAATGCGACAAACAGATCCAAGTCGTCATTGCCTTTGCGATAGGTCCTCGAAAGATAATCTGTTGCGTCAAGCTGCTTCAAAGTCCCCGGCGGCAGCGTCGAGTCCCCGACTGCCGACCATCCGAGGATGTTCGAATCGATCTGCTGCAACGGCAAAGCGAGTTGCTGCGGAATGCGCCTCGACGTGAGTCCGCTTGCAAAGAACGTTCCTCCCAGCAGAATCGTGGTAACGGCAAACCCGATCGAAATACGTCCGCTCATGATAAGGGCCTCGAATCAAGAATGGCGTGCAACGCCCGCGCCGTGAGGTAAAGCAGCCCCAGGCCGGCCACAAAGACAAGCCAGCCGGAAAATGCATGGTAGAAACCGAGGGCAAACTCCTGGTTGTAATCGGCCAGAATCGCAGTCCCCGTCACCCGCACGATATTAACGCCGATGGCGAGAGGAACTGACAGGATAACCAAGGCAATACGCGCGACCAAACCGGAACAGAATAAGTATCCCAGCAGGAGGCTGCCTACAACCAGAGCCGAAAGGGCGCTCAGTCCGCTGCAGGCCTCGGCAACTCCAAGCGTGGTGTTGGCCAGCTGAATGATGTTTCCATCGCGGAAGACGGACACTCCCGCCGCCTGCGCGAGCCGCGTGGCGCCATCGGAGGCCACCAGCTGAAGGGGGCCGGCCATGGAATTATAGAGCACCGCCGGCAAGGGAACCATGCTGACCAGAAGCAGCAAGGGCAAAAAAAGCCGGCGGAGCCGACCGAGTCCCCAAAAGGTCCAGATCAAGCCTGCAAGCAGAATGACGAAGGCGATTCGGGTCAGAAAAAACTCGGAGGCCAGTCTCCCCAAGATGTAGGTAAGACAGGCCGCCGCCGTCAGGTACAGTCCTCGTTGATCGGGAATCGCCGGGCAGCTGTAAACATATTCTCGCCGGATCCAGGCGATATAGAGGGCCAGCGGCGGCAACAGCATCCCCTGAGACCAGGCCGGCACAATCCACCAGTCGTGCGCCATGTCTGCCAGGACACCGGCGAACAGAGCCAGTATCAGGGCGCTGACGATACCGAACTGGACGACCGGCAGACCGCTCCATCGGTTGGCGATTGCCGGGTGATACGCAACCTGAGGAGGAGCCGCTGAGTCCGTTGCCATGAATCGTGTCACGATAGCATGTCTCGTTCCATCGTCGGCCCGCCGTTGTCCATTGTTGGCGTCCCGAAAACGTTCCTCTTTCCTCCTCCGAGCGAAAAAAATTTGGCCTGTTTGCCAAATAATGCGATCTTGTGAGGACAGAGGTTAGCTGTCGCGAAGGCTGCCGGTGCGGAATCGGCTAGGGGCCGCACAATCTCCATGCCGATTTCAGCCGCTTCCCGGTCGCCCCGATCATGGCTGGAAAATTGCGTCAGGGAAGTTCCTTACAGCCACGGCCGATGTTCCGCATATTTAACCAGTTCGTATCCGTCAAGAGCTTGTTCCTGCTGATGATTGAGTGCTTCCTTATGGTGGCATGCCTGTTCTGCGCCGTAGAGTTGCGTTTCTGGAATAATCCCCTCGAATTGGCGAGATACGAAGTCTGGCCCGACTTTGAGATTCAGATCGCGCTCGTGGTGGTGACCTGCCTGATCTGTCTGTATCTCAACGATCTTTACAGCCCGGAAACGACCGGCGACCATGTGGATCGCATCCTCCGCGTGGAACAGTCCCTGGGCGCTGCCAGCCTGCTGCTCGGGTTGCTTTATTTTCTGTTCCCGGGCATGCTCCTGTCGCGGTACGTGTTTCTGATCGGTATGACGCTGATTGGGGTGTCGCTCGGATTTGGCAGGCGAGTCCTGGATAAGGCTTGGCAGACCAGTGGACCAATGCAACGGGTGGCGATTCTCGGCACGGGTCAACTCGCCATGGAAGTCGCGCGCGAAATGACCCGCCGAGGCGATCTCGGCATCAAGGTGGAGGGATTCCTCAGCCCGGCGTGGTCGTCCGTGGAAGGAGATACGATCTTCGGCTTTCCGGTACTCGGATCCACGGCGGATTTGGAGAAAATCGCGGGCGATCGGGCGCTTTCGAGAATTGTCGTGGCCCTCGAAGACCGGCGCGGCGCCCTGCCGACCCGTGAACTCGTGACGCAACGGGTAAGAGGTCTTCGAATCGATGAGGCGGCAACGGCGCTTGCCGCGTTAACCGGGCGGATTTCGTTGCATGTCGTGAGGCCGAGCTGGTTCGTGTTCTCCGAGGGCTTCCATCGGTCACGCTGGAACGATGTCCTGAAAAGGGCTCTGGATCTTGCTGTTGGAATCGCAGGACTTGTGCTTGCGCTGCCGTTGATGATTCTGGTCGCGATCGCAGTCCGGCTGGAATCGAAGGGGCCGATCATCTACCGGCAGATTCGGGTTGGGCGGATGGATCGAAATTTCGAGATGCTGAAGTTTCGTTCGATGCGCCAGGACGCCGAGAAGGCGAACGAGGCAAGGTGGGCGGTTCAAAACGATCCCCGCGTCACGCGGATCGGAGGATTCCTTCGCAAGTACAGAGTGGACGAACTGCCCCAATTCTGGAACGTGATCCGGGGCGATATGAGCTTCGTCGGTCCGCGGCCCGAGCGGCCGAGCTTCGTCAGGGATCTGCGCGAGAAGGTTCCATATTATGATGAACGCCACTCCGTTCGGCCGGGGCTGACCGGCTGGGCACAGGTGCAATTCAGCTACGGTTCCAGTGTGGACGACGCCTACACAAAGCTGGAATACGATCTCTTTTATCTCAAGAACATGTCGCTGATGTTTGATTTGGCGATCATTTTGAAAACCATCAAGATCGTGGCCGGCGGGCAGGGCGGAAGATAAACAAGCGGAAGATAACGAAGCAAGATAACGGACAGGACTGCAATGATTAAATCCATCTCAGGCCGCACGGCATTAACAGCATTGCTTGCTGTCGCGGTCCTTCTTTCGGCATGTGCACGATCTCCCCAAGCGAGAAGCGCGGCCTACATCGAATCGGGCAAGAAACTACTCGCGAAAAACGATACCACACGAGCCATCCTGCAATTCCGCAATGCGGTCCAGGCTACGCCGAAAAGCGTCGAAGCCTACTACCAGCTCAGTTTGGCGTACTTCGCTTCGGGAGACCTTGGTTCAGG
>JASHSD010000134.1 GCA_030036985.1 Bryobacteraceae bacterium | reverse complement strand
CCGCCCACAGTTACATGACGATCTTATCCGGTCCGCTTGGCTCCGGCTGACGAACTCCCGCGTATCATATGGGTTTCGGCATGTGGCTGACGATCCCGAATCTGTTCACGTTAGTGCGGATCATCATGACTCCGTTCATCCTGATCGAACTTTCGCGCGGCCAATACCTGGCAGGCGGCTGGATGTTCGGCGGTGCGGCGTTCACCGATATTCTCGACGGCGGACTCGCGAGGCGTTTTGGGGGTGTATCGACCATCGGCCGCTACTTCGATCCGATCGCCGACAAAATTCTCTTGAGCTGCATTTACATCGGCTTGGCGCTCGGCGGAGCCGTGCCCCTGTGGATTGTGGTGTTGATATTTGCGCGCGACCTGTGGATTCTCACGCTTTCGGGCGTGGCCCTGAGCCTCACGAGTTTCCGCGATCTGCAGCCCAGCCTGTGGGGGAAAGCCAGTACTTTCTTTCAGATCATGGCCGCCGTCGCGGTGATGGGCGCCCGCGCCTACAACAGCGTCTGGTTCCTGAAGATTTCCACAGTACTACTCGGCGGAGTGGCGATTCTTGCCGTGATCAGCGGCGTCGATTACGGCCTCCGCGGCGTCTTTTACCTGCGCCGCCGGGCGCGCTCGGCATGAGCGCAAAAATGAGGCGATTGCCGGGCCAACTTCGCTCTCGGGAGCGTTGACCTGAGAGCCTCCTGGGAGTACGCTAAAGACGGATACGCCGCATGAGCCGCTACGTCCCTGCCCGGCACTACATCTCGTTCGGAATTGTGGCGCTGGCGCTTGCCGGATTCGCCCTCTGGGTGGGTTTTTTTTCGTGGAGCCTGGCGTTCTACCCGGCCGGGATTTTTCTGCTCTTCGCCGTGCTGTTGCTCACACTCGCGTTTCGTCCGGCAATCAAAGTTTACGACGCTCATCTTGAGGTTGGTAAAAGGATCATTCCTTGGCAGGACGTTCGCCGCGTGGATCGCACCGGCTGGATTTCTCCGCTCGTGGTGAAACTGGCGCTTTATGACGACGACACGGTAATGCTGGTTTATCCGGGCGAAGTGGATTGCTGCAAGCATCTGTTGCGCACTCTGCGCCAGATGGCCACCAACGCGCTGATCGACGGCACTCCGTACCGGCAGTACTGGGGCGAACTGCTCGGCTCCGGCGATGCGAAACAACTCAATGCCCCGCGCTATCGCGTACTTCGTCCGGAAGACGAAGAAGAAGTCGAACGCCTCTATTTCCTTCTGAAGACCGTTGGCCATATTGACCCCCGCAATTCCGGCGATGACCGGTAGGAATTTTCTCTGCTGAGGCGCAGGCGCCGGATTGTTCTATCCGGAATCGCGGCGATTATCGCGATTGCGGTCCTGGCTGCATTTTCAGGCCGATTGCTTTGGTGGCTCGGGGCGATTCTCGTCAACGACGGCCCTCCGCAAAAGGCGGATATGATCGTCGTGATCGGCGGAGACTTCACCGGCTCTCGAATCCTGAAAGGCGCGGAATTGGCCCGCGAGGGCTACGCGCCCAAGGTGCTGGTGAGCGGTGCTGGTGCAATTTTCGGCCAACACGAGAGCGAGTTTGCCATCGATTTCGCCGTACAGCGCGGCTATCCTCGGGATGAATTCATTCCCTCTCGATACCCCGCGGTTAGCACCAGGGACGAAGCGGATGCGGACATCGCGAAAATGCGAAAACTCGGGGTGCGCAAATACCTGCTGGTCACAAGCATCTGGCATACCGCCCGGGCCGGACGCATCTTCCGCCGCGAGGGACCCGGTTTGGAGGAACACACGATCGGCGCGCCGGACCCGATGTGGCACGAAGGCCAATGGTGGGAAGATCGCGAAGGCAGAAAGCTCTGGTTCTTCGAGGCGGTCAAGACGGTCGCGGATTACCTGCGCATTTAAATATCAAATAACTACGTCGCGCCAAACTTATCGGCCGGTTTCAATGCTAGCTGATCGCCTTTCCGGGTACGGGTCCGGTCGATAGTGCCCGGCGGAAGCTCCAGTATGGAATGCGCGGGCAGACACATCGAGAAGCGCCAAGGCGGCAACGCGCGGACGGTGGCGCGGACGCGATGCTCTCGGTCGATGTAGATCAGATCGATGGCGAATTTCATGAAGAACGTGTGCACCGCTTCGCAGGGAACGATCCAAAGCCCGGCGCCCTCGTCGAGGCAGCGGTGCTTGAGGAGGCCGGTTCTGCGCTGCGCACTCGTCAGCGCCGCATCGATGTTGTCGCCGATCACGGTGCCGCGCGTCACGTTTTGGACGTGATATCTCAAGCTCTCTTTTTTATCGCACGGCGTTGTCCGACAATCCGCGGTGGCTGATCCCTGATAGCATTGAGGCGTGTCCACCCTGTTGGAGTAACGCCGGAGAAAGCCGTCGCTCTTCCGTCGGATGAGCAGGGCGCCCTTGCGCCCCGGATCGTTGCGCCATCCGCGGCATGGCGGACGAAGCTATCGAGAAGATGGGAGGAGGCGCACTGCCGTTGACCGACCGCTTTGATGCAGTCGCGGACCGAGCGCCGACGCGCCGTGAAATTTGAACTGACAAACCGGGTAGGGAGACCGTTCACATGAAAGTGCGGGACATTCTCAAGGTTCTTGCCCAGGACGGGTGGGTACTCAGGAACACGGAAGGCGGCCACCGCCAATTTGTGCGTCCCACGAAGCCGGGTAAGGTAACGGTGCCGGGGGCGCCCTTCGATTGAACTGCCGCCGGGCACTCTTTCGTCTATCCTGAAACAAGCGAGGCTGAGGCTGTGAAATACGCCTGAGAAATCATCCAATGGGTGGGGGGCATTCATTCCCGACCTTCCCGGTTGCGTGGCGCTGGGATTCACGTTGGAAGAAACCGAGGAACTGATACGCGAGGCTGTCGAACAGCACCTCCGTGCCATGCGCGAGGATGGCGATCCGATCCCCGAGCCGTCCCACGTGGTAAATATGCTCGACGTCGCGTAATTGCGCTCCTGCGACCGGCCTCAAGTCGTGGTTGACGCCCAAAACAGGTGGGACAAACACGACCAAATCATGCGCCAGTATACTTCAAAGCTGCGCGACGGTCTGCAGATTGAGGCTCCGTTCAGCGACAGTCTGGCCTCCGCAATCGCCTCTGACGTAGGACGCTTGTCGCTGGAGGCCTTACGTGGGATTGTAAGCGACGATCTCGTCGGTCTTAACCGTCGCACTGACGAACTCGGCGCGTTCGAGCAGTTCATGGATTTCGGGGCTTCACTGCAAACAAGAAAAGGCGCATCGGCGCCGTTAACGCGGGCGCAGGTCGTCGCGCAGCTCTACATTGTATTCGTGTATCTGGGCGACGCGTGCTTCTCAAAGCTTCGGAGGCTGCCGAGTCGCGGGTCTGTTCTCAAGAAGTGTTGCGGCTATTTGAACGATTTTTCCGTGCGCGGCCTCCGTAACGCCGTGGCGCATGCAAACTGGTGCTACACAGACGATTTCACTGGAATCAGCTTCCATTACTACAAAGACGAAGACAGAACGGTGCGAGTGGACTGCTCCGTTTCTCAGTTGGATCTTGACTTCCGGGACAAGCTTGCAAGAGTCACCGCATACGCTGCGTTTTCGGCCATCGTCGAGAGGGCACGGTGAACCGAAAGTTCGAGTGGGGGAGTATCGCATGGGAACAGGAGCATTCTCGCGTGATGTCGAGTGTGCCTTGCGAGGCGCCCTATTCCGGCCCCGGCAGCGCGTGGCCCCCAGCGTCGCCTGCTGCGCCCCACCGACGAGCATCCTTCCTTACATCGGCCTTGCCCATGAAAAAACGGTTTGGCTATCCACACCACTGGCAGCCCGAACATTGAGGATTCTTACGATAAATGGCCAGCAGGTGATCCGGTGCAAAAAGGCAGTACTTGGAGTACACCCAAAGAACTTTGAGAACTCCGTCCTCAAAGAAATCCATCACTGGGCCATCGGGACTCGTTGCCGGAACCCAACGCCCCTCAGCTCGAATAACTCGTTTAACCGTATATTGCAGGAGGAATTCATAAACCCCTTTGTATCTGCAAACCGCGTTGAAGCAGTCTCCCGGCTGGATATCATCTATAGGAATTATGAGGCAACTCAAGTCCACATTCTTCTAATCGGAAAAATTCGCTAATATTTTATCGAAACTGCGACACTATTTTGCCATGAAGCCTGGTCGCAAAGATCGGAAGAGTCCACGATGAAATGCATTGACGTGAAGATCTAACCGTCAGACCCGGCAACGCCGTTGTGCAATGATATGATGAATCGACCGACTCTGATGGGGACAGGTGGCCGAGCGGTTAATGGCAACAGACTGTAAATCTGTCGCTCTCAGAGCTACGGAGGTTCGAATCCTCCCCTGTCCACCAAAATTTTGAGCCGTTGTAGCTCAGTTGGTAGAGCGCGTCCTTGGTAAGGACGAGGTCACCAGTTCAATCCTGGTCAACGGCTCCATTATTTGACCGCGCAAGACGCCCACCCGAGTGGCGGGCTTTGCGCTCAGGAATTTGACCGCGCGAGGCTTTTCGGGGCATGCGCGAGAACGAAAACACAGGCTGAAGCCTGTGCCACGGGGAAAACAGGCCCAGACCTGTGCCGCAAATTCATGGCAAAAGAGAAATTTGATCGCAGCAAACCGCACGTCAATATCGGGACGATCGGTCACATCGATCACGGCAAGACCACGCTGACGGCGGCCATCACGAAGGTGCTGGCCAAGCACAATCCGAAGGTGTCTTTCCGTTCCTTCGATTCGATCGATAACGCGCCGGAAGAAAAGGCCCGCGGCATCACCATCGCGGCCTCGCACGTGGAGTACGAGACGGCGAAGCGGCATTACGCGCACGTCGATTGCCCCGGCCACGCCGATTACATCAAGAACATGATCACGGGCGCGGCCCAGATGGATGGCGCGATTCTGGTCGTCGCGGCGACCGACGGCCCCATGCCCCAGACGCGCGAGCACATTCTGCTGGCCCGCCAGGTGGGCGTGCCGTACATCGTCGTCGCCATGAACAAGGTCGACATGGTGGACGATCCCGAGCTGCTCGATCTGGTCGAACTCGAAGTGCGCGAGCTGCTGACAAGCTATCAGTTTCCGGGCAACGATCTGCCGGTGGTTCGCGTATCGGCGCTGGGCGCGCTGAACGGCGAGCCGCAGTGGGAAAAGACGGTCGACGAGCTGATGGAAGCGGTCGACAGCTACATTCCGATCCCGGAGCGCGTGGTGGACAAGCCGTTCCTGATGCCGATCGAAGACATCTTCTCGATCCAGGGGCGCGGCACGGTGGTGACGGGGCGCATCGAGCAGGGCATCTGCAAGGTGGGCGAGGAAATGGAAATCGTCGGCTTCCGGGACACGCGCAAGACGGTGGTGACGGGCGTGGAAATGTTCAAGAAGCTGC
>JASHSD010000133.1 GCA_030036985.1 Bryobacteraceae bacterium | reverse complement strand
TTCGGATTTCGACGTAAGCGTCTTCCCATCCGCCGAAACCGTCATTGTTCCCGAAGCGGTCGGCCTGCCTTGGCCCTGCAGCAGGATTTTGTATTGCGAGGGGCCGGCCTTCGTAACCTTTACCGTACCGATCTTTTGACCGTTTGCGTTCGTCACGTCGGCTTCGGCGCCGTCGAGGCGAACGGCAAAACGCAGTGAAACGAATTGAATATTGTTCACGGGCACCGAGTAAGCGAATTCCAGGGTGTCACCTTTGGGACTGACCCGAAGCAACAACTCGTCGATTTCTGTCTGTTGGCCGCCGACCTCCTGGCTTGTGAGCAGCCACCGCCCTACCAGAGGCTCGGCCGCCTGCGCCTGGCCTGCCGACAAAGTGAGACCGACGCCAATGGCTGTGATAGTCACCCAAGCGATACGCAACCCTTCTTGGTACCACGGATAACCCGAGTCTGACAAGAGCTTCCTCACCTATCCGTCCTATCGAAAAAAACGATGTCTCAGGACGCCGAGGGGGCTGTTACTCAGCGCCAAAGGCCAGCAACACGTTGCCGCGAATGCCGCCGCCTAAATCGGCATAGCCGGATGGAACATAGAGCATGCCTCCGGACACGACGGGTCCGGAGCCGTTCAGCGCGCCGCCTTTGGCCGCAACGCCGTTGATGGTCGGGAACTCCTTGTTGGTATCGAACTGCCAGAGCAAATGGCCGTCGGCGGTCGAGAACGCATACATCATACCCGTGTTCGCGCCGGAGAAGACCACGCCGGGAATCACGGCATCGGGCGCGCCTGCGGCGACGGCCGGCGAAGCGTGCCAGGCTAACTCACCGTTGCCGAGTTTTATTGCGGTCAAACCCACGGGATCGCTTCCTCGCCGGCCCGTTACCGGGAAGTAGGCCCGCTCATTATCTGCCGCCGATCCCCACAGCATGCCACCGCTGTCGGCTGTCGGACCGACCCTCCGGTGCCACACCACGGCACCCCGCCGGTCAGGATCGAGCGCCCATCCGTCGCCGCCCTTTTGTCCGATCACGATCAGCGTCCGACCACCTGCCAGAGTCCGTAGCATCGGCGGATTGCCAAAGTCGTAGTCGGGTCCCTCAGGCTCGGGACAGGTCTCGGACTTTGCCGAGTCGCCTCGGGGACGACAGTTCGACACGGACGCGTCGTTCGGCAGCAATTGCCTCGACCAGCGGATCTTTCCCGAATCCAGATCGATCGCGAGCACGGCATCGGATGTATTTGGGACCGGCGCTGTGTAGCCGTTACCGGTGCCGACATAGAGGACGTTCCGCCTGGTATCGATCGCGGGTGTTGACCAGATCCCAACGCCCGCGGGACCCCAGAGCTGCGTTCCGAGAGAAGTCTTTTTTATTGGTTTGGGTTCGTCGGCAATAGTGTAGGTCTTCCAGATCTGTTTCCCGCCGGCGGCGTCGAAAGCCACAACACTGCCGCGGAAAGTGCAGCAGGGGTAGTGTGGATTGCCTCCTGACGATTCTTCGAGCGATGCGACGGGGACATACAATCGGCTGCCAACCAACTTGGGGGATCCCAAGACGCGCGCGATGGGGTGCGTGTCGGCGCGCTGCATCCACACGCCAGCGCCAGTCGCCGCATTCACCGCATAGACATCGCCTTTGACGTCACCGAACCAAGCCAAGGTCTTCCCGCCTACGGGAGCCACGGTAATCGCGGTACGAATTCCGGCTTTCGCTTTGTAGGACCAATACGCGCAACCGGTGGCGGCGTCCAGCGAATAGACGAAACCGGTGTCGGAACCTATAAAGACGCGCCCCGCAACAATCGAGGGCTGACCATAGGCTGAATTACCCTCGGGGAAGCCGAACGCCCACTTTAGCTTCAGCCCGGGAACCCGCGCGGCAGCAGTCAGTCCGGCGTTGGGTTGAAAACGCGAATTAACCAGGTCGGGTCCCCAGCCGTTCCAATCCCCACTTCCGATGTCGCCGAGGGGTTTACTCGGGCAGGCGTTCTTCATGGCATGGATATCGCCGACGGCGTCGGCACCCAAAGGTCTTCCGCCCAGATAGACGGCGATGTAGCGAACCTCGATGTCAGTCAGGCCTTTGGCAAACTGCGCCATGGAACCGGCAGTCAGGCCGGCCATAATCTCTTCAGGCGTGTGCGAATTCAGCGCGTAGCGATCCGGCGCGGAATTCTTCGAACTATCGTGGCACTCGCCGCAGCGCTCGGCAAACAGGTAAATGGCGCGAGCCGTATTCTGGGGGTGGTTGGGATCCGGTGGCGTCCGGTTTTGCGCCCACCCCGTAAGCGGGGCGCACAGGCACACAAAAAGCGCGACAGCACGGTGTGAAACGAAGTTCATTCCAGGAATCCCTCATCGCTGCAGATTGAGCTGCGTGCCGTCATGGCCACCGCGCGGCCCGAGCTTCTCATAGTAGCGCGATCTTAGGAGACGAGCCAACCTCCTTGCTCATACAACGCCTCAGCAAGAACGAGGATCGTTTCTTTTTCTCGGCGGTATGGTGAAAGACCGCGCGCAGACAGGCCGTCGCGCGGTAAAATTCATCAGCGATTCTCAGTCGACAATCGCGAGGGATACAACTTACTTTTGAAATCGGTCTCTAAATGAGCTTCCACGATGTCCACGGTAGTCCGCGTCGCGGCGCCTGCCTCTTTGCTGCTGCTGGCCTTGCATGCCCAGGGCCGGAGTTGGGGACGTTGCGACCTCATCAGCCATAGAGAATCTTTGTTTTAGACCTGGATATTAGTTGAAAAACCTGGCAGTGTAGATGTTTGAGGGCATCGCATCGCCAGTTGCAACGAAGACTGCCGGCGAAACCGGAACGGCTGGAGCGTGAAGTTGACCGTCTGAGCCGTGAGAATGAGAAACTGCGGCAGGAGCTGATCGAGCGCGATAAGAAGATCGCCGAACTGGATAAAGAGATCGGCAAGCTGGAACGAAAGCTGGGCTTGCGGCGGCAGAACTCCACGACCTCATCCAAGCCGCCATCCTCGGATGGGCTCGCGGGCGAACAACGAAAGCGTGGGAGCCGGAGAAAGAAGAGCCGGCGCAAGCCGGGCGGCCAGCCTGGGCACCGCGGCCACTGGCGCGGACTGGCGCCGTTGAGTCGTGTCGATCGGGTGATCGAAGTATTTCCTTCGAAGTGCCGTCATTGCGAGAGCAGGTTATCGCCGAAGATGTCCACACAGGGCGAAGCGCGGCAGCATCAGGTGACGGAACTGCCGCCGGTCGAGGCGGATATTACCGAATATCGATGCCAATGCATCGTCTGCCCGGAATGCGGCAAGGCGACACAGGCGGAAGTGCCTGCGGACGCACAGGGCCATTTCGGACCGCAGTTGACCGCACTGATCGCTTATCTGACGGTGGTTTGCCGCATGCCGCGGCGGGTGGTGCGGGAAGTATTGCAACAGGTTCTGGGGATACCGCTCAGTCTGGGAAGTATCCAGAACTCGTGGGAAGAGGCCAGCGAGGCGGTGGCCGAGCCCTGCGCGGCACTGGAACGACAACTGCCCCATGAGCCGGTCGTCAACAGCGACGAGACGGGTTATCGGACCAGCGGCGAAAAGCGCTGGATGTGGGCGCCGGCTGCGACGAACTTCGTCTTCTACAAGATCGCCGCCTCGCGTGGCGCCGAAGTGCTGGTTCAGTTGCCCGGCGAAGTATTCGCCGGGATTCTTTGCAGCGACCGCTGCGCCAGTTATCTGAAGTATCACAAGGGCGAAGGCCGGTTCTGCCGGGCGCATTTCAAACGCAACATCCTGGGCGTACAGGAAATGGGAAAGACCAGCGACGCGGAACGATTCTGCCGCGACGCTCTGGCGCTCTATGCGCGTCTGTTCCGTCTATGGCATCGTTTTCGCGCCGGACCCGGCGTGCGCTGGGGTCCGATCACACGGGAGCAGTTGATCGAAAAATCCATTCCGCTGGAGAAGTTCTTCGCGCTGGCGGACCGTTATCTGGAAAGCTGCGACAGACACGTCGCCAATCTCGCTCTGGCCTTGCTGCAGCACTTCGAAAGGTTCTCTGCCTTTCTGCGCCACGAAGGTGTCGAGCCGACCAATAACGTCGCCGAACGAGCGCTTCGCTGCGCCGTGTAATGGCGCAAGATCAGTTTCGGAAGCCGCAGCGTGCAGGGCGAGGTCGCGGTGGCTCGCCTTCTTACCGTGACGCGGACCTGCAGAATGCAGGATCGGGCTCCGCTGGGTTATCTCGTGACCGCCATTCGGTCACACCGCAAAGCCTTGCCAATCCCGTCTCTGCTCAAAACCGCATCAACCACCTGAACTGTTACGGCGTGGGTGGCGATCTCTTTGTGACCTATATCCGGTTGATATTATGCTCCTCGGTCGTTATGAAGCACAAAGTGATCGCCTGTTCTCGGACGAGGTATTTGACGCCGACCTCCCCCATTTTCGACACGGCGAACGCTTTTCTATTGGGTTTCGATCTGCGGGCGCTTGCGACAACGAGGATGCGAAGTATGTCGAGAGGTTTCTGGAACACTTTTCGATCCGGGACAAGAAGGACGCTTCGCTGAGGACGATTTCTCTGCCGGGACATTCCGCCGCCAGATCCTCGCCCTGAAAACAGGCTTCGCCGGGAAATAGTACGCCATCTCCGCGGCGATCGTCAGCGCCCCATGCTCGCAACGATAACCGCAACCCGCGGCGAGATTACTATTACACGCTGAGATGTGCGCGAACCACCTGGTCCGTCAACTCGCCGATCGCGCCGGAAGCGACACGGCGGCCCTTATCGAGTATGCAGAACTCGCTCGCTACACGACGAGCGAACGGAAGCTTCTGTTCGACCAACAGCACGGTGAGGCCTTCTTCCTTGTTCAGTCGCAGAATAATGTCGCCGATCTCGTGGACGATGTTGGGTTGAATCCCTTCGGTCGGTTCATCCAGAATCAACAGCTTCGGTTCGAGCACGAGGGCCCGGCCGATCGCGAGTTGTTGCTGCTGGCCGCCGGACAAGTCGCCGCCCCGCCGATTCAACATCTTCTTCAGGACGGGAAACAGGTCGAAGATGCGGCTCGGGATCGAGCGGGGGCCATTCCGGCGGACACCCAAGCCGATTCGGAGGTTCTCTTCCACCGTCAAATGCGAGAAAATCTCGCGCCCCTGCGGGACATAACCGATGCCCATACGAGCACGCTCCGAGGCGGCGCACTTGACAAGGTCGCTTCCATCGAATGTGATCGCACCCGACGCTGTCGCCTGCAGACCCATCACGCATTTCAGCAGCGTCGTCTTCCCCATGCCGTTCCGGCCCATCAGGCAGATGCGGGAGCCGGGAGATACGGTGAGATCCACGTCCCAAAGCGTGTGGCTGCCGCCATAAAACTGGTTGAGGGATTTTATCGTCAGCATCTTCTACGCTCCGCCTGCTAGCCCAAATACACTTCAATGACGCGAGGATCGTTCTGCACCTTATTCATGTCCCCTTCCGCAATCACGCTTCCCTCGTGCAACACCGTGACACGCCGGGCGATGGATCGAACAAAGGCCATATCATGTTCGACAACCACAACCGAGTGCTCACCCGCGAGCGACAACAGCAGTTCGGACGTTCGCTCGATCTCGTGAGGCGTCATGCCCGCCACCGGCTCATCTACAAGAAGCAGCTCCGGATTCTGCATCAGGAGCATGCCGATTTCGAGCCACTGTTTCTGTCCGTGCGCCAAGACTCTTCCGAACGCCTCCCGCTGATCCATCAGGCCGATGATTTCGAGGACCTGATAAATTCTCTCCAGCTGACGGGGCGAGATGCGGGCGCGCATTGTTTTCACGAACGACCGCGTGCCGGCCAAGGCCAGTTCGAGATTCTCAAATACGGTCAATTGCTCGAATACCGTCGGCTTTTGAAACTTGCGGCCGATTCCCGCGCCCACGATTTCGGCTTCGGACATCTGCAACAGATTTATGTCGTCCCCAAACCTGGCGGTCCCGGAATCGGCGCGGGTTTTTCCTGTAATCACGTCCATCATGGTCGTCTTGCCGGCGCCGTT
>JASHSD010000132.1 GCA_030036985.1 Bryobacteraceae bacterium | reverse complement strand
ATAGCCGAGTCGACGAAGAGCCTTGAGGTGATGATTGATGGCTCGTTGCACGGCTTTCGGATTCCGGGTCTGGCTGAATTCGACGAACCGCGCCCCCTTGTGCAGGACGTTCCAGACAATTTTGCATATTCGGTGGGCGATGGCCCAGACGGCCTTGACGTAGCCAAGGCGTGTGATGATGCGATTGAAAACGGACTGCAGATGGCTCCCCCTGGTTCTGGCTGCCGACTGCGCTGCCTGGCAAAGCAGTCGCCGGAGGAACCGGTTGCCTTTGGCGGAGCGACCGGAATGGTTCTGCCCGGCGCTCTCGTTGGATCCCGGGCACACGCCGATCCAGGAGGCTAACTGCTCGGCGGAGGGGAATGCAGCCGCTTGGGGTCCGATCTCGGCCAGGATCTCCTGCGCCGCTTCCGCCCCAATGCCCGGAATTTCGATCAGGCGGGTAACCGCGTCCTGACAGCTCTTCATTTGAGATGCGGCCAGCCGGTTCAACTCCTCGATCTGACGATCGATCAATTCGATCCGGTCCGGATGCTGGGCCAGTAAGCGGCGGTGCATGTTTCCCATCGAGCCGGTCAGTGCGTCCTCCAGCGCGGGCAGCCCGCATTTGAGATGGCTGTCACCCAGCGCCGCCAAAGTCTCGGGGTCGGTTTCGCCATTCGCCATGGCACGCAGTATGCGCCTCCCGCTGGTTCCCATCAGATCGCTGATGACGGAAGACAACTTCACGCGCCCCTCTTCCAGCAGACTTTCCACCTGGTTGTGCAACCGGACCCGCTCGCGAATCAGTTGCAGCCGTCCGCGCGTCACCATCCGCCAGGCCCGTTGCTCCGGCTCGGGAATGAAGCTGAGCATCAGTTCCCCGGCCGCGAAGCGCCGCAGCAGGCGTTTGGCGTCGGCCGGATCGGACTTGCGTCCTTTGGGAGCCTTATTGGATTGAGCCTGCGCCAGATGCAGCCGCATGTGCGGCTCCAGTTCCATCCATACCGGCTTCCAGTACTGCGCCGTGCTCTCCATCACCGCTTCCGTCACGCCGTGGTGGCATAACCACCCCGACAGATGACGCAACTCGGCCCAAGTCGCGCCAAACCGGCGGCTCTGCAAAACAACGTCCGGCTTGGCCGAGTCGGCTATGATCACCACCAGCAGCTTCTTGTGAACGTCGATTCCTGCTATCGTATGAGACATCTTCACCTCCGGCAGGGAAGCGAAGAATGCACGGAAAGACAACTACGCACCGTCTCGTGCTTCGTCCTTCCCTGCCGGGAAGAGGCGAGCACACTTACCCATTCAAACGCGCATTCCGGATCAGGCTTGCTTACGGACTGGACTGCTCCAAAGCGGTCTCGACCTCATTCGCGCCCCGGCCTGCACCCAGTCTGCCTCATCTGGAGCGGATTTTCATCACCTCCCATGTCCGACAGGACATCGAGGCTTGCTTGCGCGCGCGGCTCAGCATAGTCGCGGCTCGGCCTGGCATATTTCATGTCGTGCATCCCGTGGAACTATTCGCCCCCCGAACCGCATATCAGATAAGATTGACCAAAACCTTGCGTGGAGCGGTTCCGCATCTATATGTTGCATTGATGCTCTGGCCGGCGCTCGTCTCGGCGCAGCAGACCGGATCGGTGCGCGCGGCCGATCAGTTCGTCCCGGGCGCCACCGTCACCGCGACGCAGGGCACAACGAAAATCGTCACCTATACCGACGAACTGGGCCGCTACAAGCTCGATCTGAAGCCAGGCGTATGGAACATTAAGGTCGAGATGCTGGGCTTCACGCCCGTTGAGAACCAGATCACCGTCGGGAAGGCGCCGGGCTATAAAGACTGGACCCTCGACATGCCCCGAATCGCCGGGGCATCGTCGGCGCCCACGGTCCCGCAGGCCACCGGGAGGCGTGGACGCGGTCGCGGATTTGGCCGAGGTCCGGGACGCGGCCAAGGCCCCGGCCGCGGACCGGTCTCGGGACAGCCCGCCGCGGCTGGCGCCGCGACCCAAAATCCCGGCTTTCAGAGCGCAGCCGTCCGGGCCACCCCAACCCAAGACATCCAACAGCAGCAGCAGCCGGACCTGACCGCGTCCGCCGATCAGGCGACCCTCGGCCTGGCTCCCGCCGACACCGAGGATGCATTCGCCATCACCGGCAGCACCAGCGGCGGTCTGGCCCAGGCAAGCGACGATGAGGATCGCCGTGAACGCATGATGGGAGGACCGGGCGGACCCGGCGGACCGAACGGTTTCGTCGCCAGCGTCAATGGCGCCGCGGCCCAGAGTCTCGGATTGCCGCCGGGAATGAGCGTAACCACGCCAGGCGATCTCGGTCTCGGCGGTTTAGGCGTCAGCGCGATCAACGGCGGATTTTCGGACGGCTTGGGCGGACCGGCGTTCGGCGGCGGACCCGGTGGCGGATTTGGCGGCGGACCCGGCGGCGGCGGTCGCGGCGGAGGCGGCGGCGGACGAGGCGGTGGTCGCGGTGGCGGAAGGGGCCAAAATCAGAACCGGCGCGGCCCCTATAACGGACAGTTCAACAGCTTCGGCAATCGCCGACGCAACACGCAGCCTGCATAC
>JASHSD010000131.1 GCA_030036985.1 Bryobacteraceae bacterium | reverse complement strand
GGCGCCGAGCGCGGCAAGGCCTACGCGCCACTCCCCAAGTGGCGACGCAGAGCCCGGCGGCCTTCCGCCCTGGATCTGGTCACTCTCCTCCGCAAAGAGATGGCGCAGCACCCCCAGTTACTCGCTCCTTTCGGATTCCGAGTCACCGAGGAAGCCATGGTTCAGGCTGCCGCTGCCTGAAAATGTAGAAACTCCAGTGTTGCGCTTTCCAGCGCAACCAGGTCCGAGCAGGCAGTCAGCAGGCCTCGCTGCAATAATGCGTCCGCGGCGGCCGGAACCGTTGTCGACCCCTTTCAACATTCGGCGGACAGAGGCGCTTCGGCAGTCGGGAGAAATTACGCGGGTTTGCCCGCAAAAATGACCCACCGGCGCTCTCGGGAAGAAGCGGCGATCCGCAGTGAAAACAGATGCCGCTATCGAAGTTATTTTGTTTGGCCCTTTTTTTCGCCTGTTCCCGCCTATGAGTGCAGTTAGTTTGGTAAAGTCGGGAGAATTGCCCGCGAGAAGGAAGGGATGCATTATGAAGCTTATTCGTTTGATCCCCGTCTTGTTAACGGTGTCTTTCTGTGTTCCATTGGTGTCGCAGCCCCCGGGTTCGGCTGATTCGGGCAAAGCCCCTCAAGTACGAAACGGCGGGAACAGCGACAACGGAATTCATGTGGGCGAGCCGAAGGTTTACGATTCCAGATCGCTGACACTCATGCTGGACGCCTTGGCCGAGAGTCTGCGCAAAAACCCGTCGTTCGTCGACCCGAAGGCACTGGCTCAGGCGCTGGGGAACCTGCAGGGCTTCAACGGCCAGGACCTCAGTCAGGGATTCTCGGCAAACGGGGCGGTCGGACCGAATGCCGCATCCGTGTTTTCGGGGGCAAACTCAGCGGCCGGCGCGACGACACCTCCTGCCACGACTACGACACCGAACGTCTCCATAACGGTGTCGCCGACATTGAATGCCGCGGCGCCTACAGCTACGCCCACGAGCGGAGCTACGCCGCCGGGCCCGGCCGCACCGGCGCTTCCCGCATTGCAGACCCCACCTAATTTCACCCCCAACTTCGGCGAAAACGCGGGAGACCTTTTGTCCGACGAAGTCAACCTGACGTACCAATACGACAACATCCGCATGATGCTCGAACAGTCGCTGACGGACCGGATACAGGGCGGCAAAGCCCGTCTGCAGGCGGTGGTTGGGTTCGATGTGGATATCGAACCGGCGGAAGCCGCGAAGGACGCCGCTGCCACAGTCGAAATTACGGCCACCGTCGGCTGCGACAAATCCGCGGCGACCTGCCCGTCCGTCGGAGAACTATCTCTGGTCGCGATCATGCCGGAAGAGGGTTCACACAACGCCGCAACGCTCAATCAGAAGGCTGATGCTTTCGGCGGCGCGTTGGCCTCCGCCGTCTTCTCGGTGGGTTACTCGGTGCAGAAGCGGAGTCAGGTTTTTTACCTTTATCGCGATATGGATACGGTGTCCTTTCAGAAACCGGGACCCGACGCGAACACGATGGTCTTTGGCTGGCAGTTCCGGCCGGTCCTGGGCCGACATTCCGTATCGGCCGGAACCCGGCATATGCTTGCGGTGCTGGCGCTGCCGGCGCAGGATATCGGGCCGGACGCCCCCCTTCTCAGCGTGAAAGCCAGGACTTTCTGGACCCGCTACGACGGCAGTTCGCAGACGACCGACAAAAGGCTCGGCTTCTGGGCAGGGCTCAGAACTCCGGCACTGCCAGCCGAATGGAACCATCCGTACGCCGACGTGGCCGCGTTTACCACAGCGAAAGCGCAGAAGGATCTCGAGCCAACCATCACCAACGTGCAATGGGTACGCACTGACGCCAACTCGGGCATAGCGATCGTGACCGGAACCAATTTCTTCCCGCAAACGACGGTGCGAATCGGCGGCAAGCAATACGCTACGGCAGCCGACGGACTGGTGATCAAATCCGACCAGCAGCTGGAACTGACCACTCCCATCCTTTCCGCGATGACGCGCGGGGTACTGAGCGGCCGCTATGGAGCAGCGCAGCCACTGGATGCCTTGCCGGCAGGTCTCCCGCCGAGCTTCTTTATTGAAAACATCAAGCTCTCTCCCGAGGGGACGGACACCTATGAACTCGACGCGAAACTCCGCTTTAGCGCGGAGATCACTAAAGATGCCTTACGCACGAACGCCAACGCGCCGATCATCTCGGTGAGCGGCGCCGTCGTCTCAATGCCCCTCTATTACCAGGACGTGTTTCTGCCGAAAAAACCCGACGAAAAAGAGGCGCAGCTGGACCCCTCCAGCCTTCGGCTGACCACGTTCGTTCCGGCGTCCCTGGTGAAAACGGGCGCAGCCGTCACCGTTACCTATCCGTTTTACGGTCCTGGATGGTCGGCGAGCATCCTCCACTACGATCCCACCGCGAAGGTCGCCCGGCTTGGGGCAGGGGATGACGCGCGGCTGCTGATCTCCGCCACAGATCCCACGATGCTGATCTGCAAAAACAAATGGAGGCTACAGCTGGATAAAAGCAATGACTGGGCGCCGGGAGAACCAAACACGAAAATCACATGTCCGGACTCTGGGGCTGAAGTATTCCAGCTGGACATCGCGTCAAAGGATCTCAAGCCGTACAAACACTTTGTTCTGCTCGATCCATCGGGCAAGTTTCCGCCGGTCGTGGGTGACATTCCGGCAGACGAAACGCCGGCGCCTGCGCCCTCACTCGACAAGGACCAGACGGTCAACGTGAACCAGTACGACGTTACTCTGGTCATCTTCACAGGGAAGAATTTGGATCAGGTGAAGAAGGTTCTTTACGGATCCACGGAACTGCAGTTCAATCCGGCGGACGACGGCAAGTCGATCATGATCGCGCTGGAACAGAAGGTTACGGACGAGCCCAGAAGCGTCGACTTGCAGCTGGTTTCACCCGGTAACGATCTACTCAAAGCATCGCTGAAAGTTGCGGCCGCACAGGCGGCACAGAAAGGAAAGTAAATGGCTACCAGGAAATCGATCGCAAAAAAGAAAGCAGCGGTGAAAAAGGCCGCTGCCCCGAAGCTGACCCATACGCAGGCGTCACGCCTGATGAGAAAGCATTTCCCAAAGGTCAAAGCGGCAGCTGAAAAAGCTCTCCGGGATGCCGGGGTGCATGGCGTGGACGTCGACCACATGATGTTCCGCGCGGATCTTGCCGAAGGCTCGGATCCATGCGGGGGCGCCTGCGGCCCCGACCAGACCTGCATGCTCGGCAGCAACGGCGAATTCAGCTGCGTTTAAAACAGCCGATGAGACAGAGGAAGAACAAATGGCGGCAAACAAGACGATCTTCGGCGCATTTAATCAGGGAGTCATCCCTACGATCGCCTGCTTCAATCAGGCGAAGACGCCTCTCGGAGTCGACTTCGACGATCTGATCGCTGCGATGCAGGACTACGTCACCAAATTCGTCGCGCCCGTATGGGGAACACCGGCACGGCTCATCAAGACCAACGGTTTCCGGTCCGGAGCGTGGGCGATGGTGTTTCTTGACAACGCGGACGAGCCGGGGGCGCTCGCCTACCACGATCTGACGCCCGACGGGTTGCCCGTGGCGAAGGTATTCGTGAAGACCACTCTCGACGACAAACAGCTCGTAAGCGTTTCGGCGTCGCACGAACTGGTCGAAATGCTGGTCGGCCCCCGCTATCAATATGTGGACCAACGGGCCGAGTTCGGTGAGCATGTACGCATATGAGAGTGCCGACCCGGTCGAAGAAACCGACTTCCCGGTAAACGAAATCGCCATGAGTAATTTCGTTTACCCGGCTTACTTCGAGAGCTTCCGGAAACCGGCATCGGTACAGTTCGATCAGATGAAAAAAGTAAAAGCCCCGTTTGAGGTTCTCAAGGGCGGTTATCAGATCGTCTTCCGGAACGGGAAAACCACGCAGATATACGGTTCAAAGGCCAAAGCAGCGCGCTTTAAGAAAGAGGATCGCCGGGGGCATCGCAGCGAGGCCAGGAAAGCGCGAAAACTCAAATCCGCGGATGTGGCCCGGATCGAGCGTCATTTCCGCGTTGCGTGACTTCCCGGCGCTCCAGGACTCCTGAATATTGAGAGGAACCAGGGATGTCAAAACTTAATCCAATTCCGACCGGCCCCGAGGTGCAGGCTCAGTGGCTGTCGAACAGACCGTCGCAGATTCCCGAACTGCCGAATGCCTGGAGCGCTTCGGTGCTGGCAACGCCTTTTGGCGACTCCATCGCTCCGGAGAAGGCTTCACAGCTCGCGGTAGCCAGGGTCGAATCGGCAACAACCGGTTCCGAAAGCTGGATGCGTGTGAAGGTTTATCTCACTCACGACCTCCGGGTTTTCGATTTCCTTTTTATTTCCGATAACGATCCCAACAACTTCAAGTCCCGGTGGTACTGGATCGAGTCCTCGGTCAGCGGGCGGATCGAAAAGATTCATGGGCCGTTCGAAACGACGCTGCGCGTCCCGCCTCCTCAGTTTCTGAAGAATAATAAGGCCACATGGGGAAACAGATATCCTCTAATGTGCACCGACCGCAACGCGAATGGAATCGATTGCG
>JASHSD010000130.1 GCA_030036985.1 Bryobacteraceae bacterium | reverse complement strand
TTTCGACCCGCAAAGAGATACGCCAGCGACAAATCGTTCGCTTCCGGATCGCCGCGGCCGCCTGCGCTGCCGCTGTCGCCTTGGGCGTGATCGTCTATACATTCGAGGCCCGGTCTGCTTCGGCTCCCCAAATCGCGGTTATCGCCGCTCCCGCGACCCTTGATCTTCGCCCGTTTAGCGAAAATCGCGGAACAGATACCGGGCGCGCTGCCGATACGAAACCTAAGCTGACTTTGGCGAGGAAGCGGTTGCAACTGACATTGTATTTCCCGGTGGGAGCGGACGAAGGCCAATACAATCTGCAATTGCTCGACGGCCAGTTGCACACACTCTGGAAACAAAGCGTGAATGCATCGCTCCAGGATCACATCGTGTCAGCAACGGCTGACATGGACTTGCGATCGATTACTCCCGGCGGCTACACCTTCGCCATCAGAAAGACCGGCGACGAATGGCGCACCTTTCCTGTTCTTCTGGAGTAGTCGCTCACAGCATCTTCGCGACGTCCATGGCTCTCTGTAATTGTGCGTCTGTGCCGCTGCGAATCGCGGTTACACAGAATGGCTCCTCCACATCGGGCGCGACACCTTTGCCCTCCAGAAAAGTTCCGTTCCACGTGAAGTACGCCGCAACCGGTATCGCGATGCGGTAGCCGTGGCCAACCCGAAACGAATGGCCGCCGAGCAGCCTGCCCGGAGTCGGTGACCCCACGATTCGAGCAAGCCTGTTCTCCGATGCGAAGGCGGCAACCATCTCGCAGGAACTTGCCGAATGTTCATTCACGAGAACTACAACCTTGCCATGGAAGCGCTGCTTCCCCAATCCTTCAGTCGCGATGGCAACGGATTGATCTCTGCCGATAAACTTCAGCGCCAATCCCAACAGGCCGATCTTTTTCGAGGGGATGTGGTCAAACACCGGCAAGTCTTCTTTGGAAAAAGTTCCCTCGGCCCGCCGGCGCGTGACGCTGTAACCTACTGGAACTCGCGCTTCGGTGAGGTAACTCATAAGTCGCAGGCAGCCGATTCCACCGCCGGTGTTCCCTCTGAGGTCGATGATGAGCCGCTCGCAATTCAGGCTCTCAATTGCTCGGTCGATTTCACGCGCAACATCAATGCCGATCGCGCCGGGGAACATGCATACCTTCAGCCAACCGACGCTGCCTTCTTTGACGAAGGACACAGGCTGCAGCTCAATAAGCGGGCGCTTTTTCGTCTTGGATTTCGGCACAGTAACGATCAATCGCTCGCGGGAGCCGTCCCGCCTGCATATGTCCACCGGCGTTGCCTCTCCGAGGGGAAACAACGGAAGCTCCGGCGGGACGATATCGCTCTCCCCGACGCGCAGCAGAACGTCGCCCGGGACGATGCCGGCCTTAAACGCAGCTCCACCAGGATGCACATCCTGAAAAACCCAGCAGTCGCGGCCGTCGTCGTGCGCTTTGAAAAGAGTGGCGCTAATTGCCATTTTCCCTGCCGCGCGGGGCCGTCGTTCGTGGTAGAAACCGGCGTGACTGACCCTGAGTTCCCGCATCAGGTCGTTGAATTCGCGCTCCAACTCCGCTTCGTCTGCCGCAGCGAGGATGCGTTCCCTGCGTGTCTCGGCAATTCGACGCCAATCGACGCCGTTCAATTTCGGGTCGTAGAGCTTCTTCTCACACGTCTCGACAACCTTGTCGAAGATCGAGCTGGCCTGTTCCCTGGTCGGCGAATTCATCGTAGTGGGGCATCAATTGGAAGGCAGGCTACGTCGGCTCTCTCCGACCATAACGAAGCCGGCCCAAAGCCGCGGTGGAGACGCATCCTCTCCATACTTGCGTATCATTTCCAGCTTCGCCTGCTGAAGTGCCCGGCCCTTGTCTACGCCGGCCGCAAGCCTGCTGTAGAACTCCCGCATCAGGCCGCGGCTGAAGTCGTCGTTCGCTTCCCAGATGTTCGCTACAACCGTGCGGGCGCCGGCGATCAGAAATGGCCGAACGAGATTGGAGACGCCCTCCTCTCCTACAACCGCGCCGGATCCAACGTCGCATGCCGACAACGTTACAAGATCGGCGTTCAATTGCGTGCGCGCAATCTCTCGCGCCTGCCAGTAGCCGTCTTCGTTCCCGGCCGCATCCGGATAAAGAACGAGTGCCGATCGTTCCGGAAACTTCGTGCTAACGAGTCCATGGACGGCGAAGTGTAGTACTCGAAATTGGCCGAGAGGTTGCTTCTTCAATGCGCTCTCGGTCGCCGAATCGCCGAGCAGCGTCACCGATTTGCCGCCGAGAATTCCCGCGACAGCGCGAGCTTCACCGTTGGCCGCCGGCAGTGGCGGCAGCTGGGGCTGTCCAAAGTCGAAGACCTCTCGGTTGACGTTGCTGAATCGCTGTTTATCTGACGCGCTGGCGCCGGCGCCGGCCAGTGCGTCACTGCCGGTCGCTACCGCGAGGAGAGGGACTGACGCCGCCGGTCCGTTTTTCTCGGCCAATAGCGTCAATACCGTTCCTGACGGAGCGTAGGTCACAACATGGGACGCCAGCAGACGCTGCCCTGTTCGTGGCCCGAGCATCTCAAACGGCAGCGAGTAGAGCGGACCGTCGGGAATCACAATCAGTCGAGCCTTTTGAGAGACAACACTCTCCACGGGTGCGACCACGCTGGCATACAGCGCTGTTTCTGGCTCTCCCGTGGGCCCGTTTTTTCGGATCGCCGCGAGAAGTTGCTGCACCTGCTTTCCGATCGCGGCGCTGCTCGGCAGCCGGAACACCTCCACATGTTCCCGGCTAATGGCTAATCCGTAGGAGGTCGGGTCGGAAAGAACATACTCAAGGACCAGCTCGTCTGTGCCCAGCGCCTTTTGCAGCCGTGCGACCGGGATCGGCTGGGTCTCTCGACGGAGCCGGGGAGCGTCCTCTTCGGCTTCGATCAGACCAACTCGTCGTTCAAGGTCCGGCAACTCCGTCAGCAGCAGCCGCTTTCTCTCAGCGGCCCCGGCTTTGAGAATGCGGAGCTGAAGTTTCGAGATATCTTTCTCGGCGGCCGTTAACGATGCCGGCTCCGGTTCCGGATTCGCAGAGCGCAAGCGCAACGTGTCCGCTATCGAGCGCCCACGGACACCCTCGATGATTGTGAACGCCGGGCCGGTATTACCCAAGTGAGTCGCGGCCAGCTCAAAATGACCAACGAACACTGAATCCATGGAACTCGCTAACGAGCTTTTGGCGTTCGGACTTGTCGTCGTCGCGAGTATTGCCTCAACAATCTCCGACGCCTCACGGAACAGTCCATCCGCTGTCCGGTATCGTCCTTTGGCCTCCTCAACAACAGCGAGTTGAGCAAGCGACCGCGGTACCAAAAGCTTATCTCCAATGGTCCGGCTCGCTTCCACGCCCTCCTGCGCCGCAACTTCAGCCGCGTTGAATTGCCTCTCCTTAAGCAGCGCCTTCGACAACTCTAGGTTCGCCTCGCCGACGAGGTTGTACCCGTCCACCTTCTTCGCGTCGGCAACTGCCTGCTTCAGTCGTTCAACGGCCAGCGAGCCGTGGCCCAGTCTCACTTCCAGCTTGCCCAGCTCAAGGAGGGTCTGGCTCTCGTAGCCATAGGCAGACTGGCCGCGCGAGATATTCAGGAGATTCTCAAGCAGTTCCTTTGCTTCGGTGCCCCTGCCGAGCGCTGACAGAGCCTGTGCCTTCCCGGCGTATGGCATAACCGGCTGGCTCAGATCGGGATTGTCGCGCCCAATCGCCATCGCCTGATCGAAAGCAGAAATTGCCTGATCGTATCGGCCCAACTGGATGAGACCATCGCCGATGAGCGTGAGGTAACGGATTTGCGAACCTACATCGCCCAGTTTCTGAGCCTGCGAAAGCGCACCCATTACTTGCAGCGTCCCGGTGCGGTAGTCACCATGAAGGAAGGCGATAACCCCCAGTTCTCCATTTGCTCGATTGACCCACGCTGAATCCCCGAGAGTCTTGGCGACGGACAGGGCTTCCGTCCAGTCTCTTGAGGCGAGATCCGTATCGAAATCGAGGTCGACATCCCCCTTTACGGTCAGACATCGAAGTCGAAGTTGGGCGTCCATTTTCATGAGGGGGTCGTCCAGAAGCGAATTAAGAAGGGTCGAGGTCTCGAACAGACCGCGGCTCGGTAACTGTCCGCGAGTGCGGCTGATCTGGGCGTACAATTCGTTTCGGCGGTCACCGCGCTGGTGAAACAGCGCTTCGGCTTTTTCGAAAAATGGCTCTGCGGCCTGCCAGTTCCTCAGCCAGCCGAGGCGATCACCCTCGGCAAGCAAACGCTTTCCGTCGTCTTGCTGAGCGCTTGCGTTGCGGCAGACGAAAATGAACGCCGTGCAAAATGCTAAGACCCGAATACATCGATACAGCATAGGTCTCCGTGCGTTGGTAAATACGCGACGCGCTCGTTGGACAACCCGTTTCGTTGGCGGAAAGTTGTTGTCGGGTCGCCAGAATTTGTGCAGTTTTCGACAGCACAAGAAGGACCGCTGTTAGAAAAATCTCATTGCAAAACAATCTCGTCGTGTTTACCGATGTTCGCCCAAGGTCTCGCTCATTCGCGCACGGAACCGCCGTACTCCTTCTCACAAACGGCCCAGTAGCCGCAGTATCGTCTCGAACACAACGAACTGCTCCGTCTCGGCAGGAATATGCCTTCGCAGATCGAATCCTGCACCATTGGATAAATCACTTCGGCGTACTGCCTGTCCTTCTCGCTAACGCAAAGGCTTTTTTGAATTAGGGTGACGGTCTTTCCCTTCGTCACGGTGTCCAATCGGCAGTTGCCCGTAGCAGCCGGCGTGATCATCGCATAGCTTGTTAGCTGCAATCGATGGTCGTGCGCAATTCCCTTGATCGGCTTCGTCGAGCTCTTTGAATCAATGAGGCGGCCCTCGGTATCGAGCAGATCAACATAGCCCGAAACCTTCACTCCGCCGATCACGCCCGATACCCTTGATTCGACCGCCGCCGGCTGGATCGATGGGGCAGCCTCCTCGATGTACTTCGCGACCATAGTCTCGCCGAGTTCGAGGAGTTCCATCGGGTGTTCATCTTTCTGGAGCCTGACCGTTTCCAGTTGCCGCCCCAAGGCGTTCCGGAAGAACTCCAGGCATTCCGCGAGTGAGAGATCCCGAGCGGTTTCAATCTTCCGCTGAAAGTTGTGAGCGATCGTCTGATGGAATGCTGTACCCAACGCGGTCGCAGCCGTACCCGGGTCCTTGATGTCGAGGAGATAGCGGAACATCCACTTTGCCGGGCAATTCAAGAACTGAGAGATCTGGCTTGGCGATAAGACCTCAGCAAGTATCACTGAATCCATAACTGTGCGGTCCCGGCGCGCTCAGCCGCTCTTGCGCTTCCAAGGCTTCGGACCAGCGTTTCGACGCGCGCAGGCGCGCCATATTTGCGACTGGCCTCTCTCTAGTACCAGACCGCGGGGCTCGCTTCCGGGAGCGTGAAAAGCTCAAATGACTTGATCAGCCGGGCACGCTCCGCAGGGAGCACATTTTTCCGCCCAAACACACTTTCGATAAAATGTTGTGAGGAGCGGGTGCGATGTCACGCGGTATTCGTTATGAGGAAGCGTTTGCAAAACGAGTCTTCGAATCCGTGTTCCCGGGCTCGGTGATGCGGTATCAGCCGTCGCAGAGCAACGGCGAGTACGACTTCGATCTAACATGTGCCGACGGACGCACTGGCGTCGTGGAAGTGACCTCAGCACTCGACAGCAGGGTCCTTGAAGCATGGAGGCACATTCTCGACATGAGAAAGGGCGGGCCATTCATCAAGGCGATCCAGTGTCACAGAAGCTGGACGATCGCGTTCTCCGCGGATGCCAATATTACTGCCATAAGAAAGTGTGCTGACGGCTATCTCGCTGCGATCGAAGCGGGGGGTATCACCCGGTTTAAGGCCGACGTCGATTCCGATGAGCGCGTTAGAAAGATCCGCGAGGAGCTCGGAATAACGTTGGGGCAGGTTGCGCCCGACTGGATCAAACCACGCCGAATTTTCATGAGCCTTCCGGGACCCTCCGAACGGCTTCACGCTTGTTCTGCAATCCACGCGGCGGAGGCTGAAGTGTTGAAGCCGGACAATCGACGGAAACTTGGTGCTCATATGACCGGCGAGCGCCACTTGGCTGTCTATGCGCCGATTACTGGTGTACCGTCGTTTGCGTTGTGGATGTTCGAACCGCCTCCGACGGAGGCCCTTTTGCCACCCGAGATCTCCGATCTCTGGGTATTCGGCGATCGTCCCGGCGTCCGTGAACATATAGTCTGGCACTCTCGCACGGGTGTACCGTGGCGCAAGCTGACCTGCAATTTTGACGAAGGACCGTCTGCCCAAATAGAGTAGCGTCATAGTCGTGCCCTGTCCGCGCCAGTCGCCTCCCAGTGGGCACGCTAAACAGGCCATTTCAATCACAACGCTCGGGAGCGCGCCTTGAGGTTCCAGATGCACCGGCTGCCAGAATGCTCGCTGCGGGTGTTGCCGGAGTAAGCTGCTTCAACGCCAGCCGCCGGTTTTGACTTCGATCCGTGCCTCTCCCGACGGTTTTCCTGGTGGACGCGCGTGCGGCCGACCACCGAGTGCCAGCATGGCAACGATGTCTGCTCATCGCCGTTGTGTAACATTCGGCAGTTGAAATTAATGCGTTCCCGACGGAGCCATTGAATCTACCGAACACCTAACTCGTGCTGGCCGTGTAAATTCTCAGTCCAATCTCGCGAACGTCTTCGCTTGTGAACTGCAACTCCACGCCACACGCTGTCGCATAGCGCTCCGTCAAGGCGGCCGCGTCCACTGCGGCGGCGAACGCCTGCAACAAGAATTGTCCCCGGCCAGTTACCAGAAAGCCTTTGGCGTCGCTGGATGCGCTCGGCCGCCGGGGATGTCCGTTGCCCGCAACTACCTCACTGCCACCGCCGTTGCTGCGGTCGCGGCTGGTAACCTGGTGATCACGAATTTGCGTCTCCCTTTCCCCGCGCTCTCCCGCAGCGACCAGCCACTCGATCGTGCGCCGCGTTCCATTCTTTTTCTCCGCTTTTGTGAGCGTGAACAGCTCGCCCCGTCCGATTCCGAGTTCGTCAATTTTTCTTTTGACGATTGGCGGAACGTACATGACACGGCCGTCGGTGAGGGCATACAGAATCTGGTCGCCGTATTGGCCGTTCACTTCTTTCCCGTCGTTGTATTTCAGTGCGACCTCGACCGGAACGTTGGTTTGAAACTGAACCTTATCGCTCATCTTGCGCTCCTTCCCTGCCGACCGCGGCAGTGGGCCGCTCACGACGAAGCACTTCATCGATAGGCCACGGTTGAAACCAAAGATCGCGCTCCACGGGTAACCGGAGTGGGCCTCGGATGGATGCAATTTCAGACAGCAAGAAATATCCCCACTCCTCCTCCAGCCCAATCACATATCCAAACAGGAGCCAGTCTCCGTCCTCCTCTTCCGAGCCTTCCGTTATTAACCAGGTCCAGCCGGCGTCGGGAGTGAAGAATTTCGCGTGTATGATCGGCGAACTGGCCGATTCCTGTGAATACAGTGGCGGCAAAGTCTTCTTTAGTTCCTCGGGAAGCAAATCCATAAATATTCCTCCTTGTAGAGCGCCAGAGCCTGCGTGATCTCGTGATGGGCATGCCCTCGCCGTCTGTCCGGTTTAGAACAGCGAGAGTTGAGAGTCCGATTCGACGATGAGCTGTTTCCTTCGCGTCGCCTCTCTTCCGAGTCGGCTCCCGAAGATCAGATCCTTCGGGGTTGTCGCGAAGGTAACTAGTCCGTTGTAAGGCGAAGCGGCAAAATCCTCTGCCGACTCCTCTTCGAGGGCAGGCGAAGACGGCAGGAGCCGCGAATGTTGCTCCTGAACCGCTTTCCATACGGATGCCGCCGACTCCCCCACTCCCTTTTCAGTGACCAACTCGCGGGCCATCGCAGTGAGCACATCGTCGTCGTCCTCGATACCTTGCAGGCCCTCGTTTGAAAATTTGCCCTCCATGGCCAGCGAAACCAGGAGCTTCTTGCCCATCAGACGAAGGCACGACGTCTGCATCGTGTCGTTGTATGTCAGGAACCGGACGACCACGTTCGACCGTTGACCGATTCGCCAGGATCGGCGGCTTGCCTGTCGCAAAGTGTAGATCGAGTACCCTGTCTGCACGAAGTAAATCGATGGCGCCCATAGCAAGTCCATGCCGACGGAAACCAGACGAGGATGAGCCACGCACACCTGCATACCGTCGCGGAGCCGGCGTTCGTACCACGCCTCCCGCTGATCAGGCGGCACCTGACTCGTGAGCACCGAAACGCGAATGCCTTCCTGCGACAGAACCCGTTCCAGCCGGCTGGTGACATCCCGCTTCGCCGTGTACACGGCATAGATCTGGCATTTTCTGCCGCGGGCTAGATCGGCCTTGATGCATTCGATCAGCTT